>JAESTD010000201.1 GCA_016763755.1 Mucilaginibacter sp. | reverse complement strand
CGGTCAGCTACAACCAATTGCTTCTAACAAAACAGCAGCAGGTCGTCAGCAAAACCGCCGTGTAGAGTTCACGCTGTATTAATCAAATCATAAATGTGTACCGGCCCTTCTTTGCAGAAGGGCTTAATTCAACAACATGAAAAAAATCTTTATCATCGGCCTGCTTGCTATGTTCTCGCATGCCTTTCAAGCCAACGCACAAATACAAAAAGGCAATGTGATGGTTGGCGGATCCTTTTCCGACATCAGCCTTGGTTTAGACCATTCCAAAGTATTCAGTTTGAACCTGACCCCGAAGGCGGCCTGGTTCATCAAAGACAATGTCGCTTTGGGAGCTTATGTCAACCTCGGGATCCAAACTGCTAAAGAATCCAATACAACTTTTAAATATGGTGTGGGCGGACTTGGTCGTTATTACACCGGAAAGGATATGGAGATCGTTAAACACGGCAGGTTCTTCGGGGAAGCAACGGCAGGATTGGGGGGTATCAACGTCAGTAACGGCGGCGGTAACACGAATGGGCTGGACTTCAGCTTTGGTCCCGGCTTCTCCTATTTCATCACGCCAAACATCGGTCTGGAGACTTTACTTAAATACAACGGGGTTGGTGGTTTTGGCAACGCCGGATACCAAAGCACCCTCGAACTGTCTTTCGGGTTCCAGATCTATTTACCCGGCAAAAGAACGCTGGACAAAGTAAAATCTGACGTACAATAAATGTTCATCAATAACTAAGCCTGGTAAATTACCAGGCTTAGTTGCTAATGGGTGGTACCTTCTTTGTGCACATGCGTTAATTACGAACAGGATCCATAAGCGTTCAAAAGCTATCCGCTAATTGCCGTACCGTAAAGTTACGGTTGAACGATTTAAACGTTTTGAGTTTAAATTATTCATAGACCCAGGGAGCGAATAAAATCATCCATAGGAAGATATCCCTCAATATTTTCATGGCATTGTGCAGTGTGTTATAAACGGTCCGTTCGGTAAGGCCTGTGCGCTCACTTATCTCGCTAAAACTCACCTCGTCAAAGTATCTTAGTTTTACAATTTCAATTTGCCTTGGTGATAAACGGTTTAACGCCTTTTGCAGGCGTTTCTTTACGATCTCGTCCTGCTGGCTGGCTATTAATATATTCTCATAAGGCTGCTCTGCCGCAGCTGATTCGATTTCTGCCTCTTCCAGTGTCGTGGTAAACGTATCACGGCTGTATTGCTGGTACGTTTTGTATAGGATGCGTTTATAAATGGTGAGCACATATTGCTGCACATTTTGCACACCCGATAATTTTTCTTGTATCCGCCAAAGCTCCAGGAAAAGATTATGGATGCTTTCTTTAACCAACTCCGGGTTTTTATACATACTCACGCCAAAGCGGTACAAGTCGTCATAAAAAATATTAAAACAAGCATACAGTCCTTGTTCATCGCCTTGTACGAGCAAGCCCCAATTCTTTTTAACCTGTACTGTATTAATACCCATCTGTAATGACCACGGGAGTGGGGCTTTTATCGGAAGATGAATATAGAAAAATGTTTCTAAAATATTTTAAAAAGTATTGGTAAAAAGGAATAATCTTTTGCACTTGTATGTAAATACCAATTAAATGGACTATTCTGATTACAATACCGATGATTTTTTGCTGGACGAGAGCTTTATAAACTTTTGTTATGATAGTAATGACGCAGATAAAGCGCACTGGGAAAACATCATTCGTACGCAGCCGCTCCTTAAGAATAAAATCGACAGGGCCCGCGATCTATGCCTGATGCTCAACATCAGGGTGAGTGCGGAAGAGAAGAACAAAGCGCTTCAGAAATTAAAAGCTTCATTAGCTGCAGAAGCAAATTTAGCGAAGCCCCTTGCCATTACCAATGTGCGTAAGCTGTGGGTAGCTCGTTTGACCATTGCCGCAACCTTGCTGGTGCTGCTTATCGGCTATGGTTTTTACCGTTATCATGCTTCTGTACCGGGTTCAGTTTTATATAGCCAGGTCACAAACGGTAATTATCATATCGTTGAACAAACAGATAACAGATCGCGCAAAACGTTGGTATTGCCTGATGGTACCAGAGTACTGCTTAACGGATCCAGCACGCTAAAGATCGCTAACGATTACAATAAGGATAACCGCCACGTGCTTTTAACCGGCGAAGCTTTTTTTGAAGTAACGAAAGATAAGAGCCGCCCTTTTGTTGTCCTCACCAGCAAAACGGCTACCACTGCATTGGGGACATCATTTAAAGTAAGCAGTTACAACGGCGCAAAAACGGCAAGCGTGATGCTGTCTACCGGGAAGGTTAGGGTTGAAGCCACCCAAGCCGGCTCTGCAATAAAAGAAGAAATATTGGTGCCGGGGCAGCAGGTTATGTTAACAGATGCCGCTAATCGCTTTACCCGTGGCGATTTCAAACCATTGGAAATACAAAACTGGAAAGAAAGCCGCCTGGTATTCAATAACGCAGATTTTACGGAGATAGCGACCAAAATAGAAACTACCTATGGCACCCGGCTTAAAACGAACGGAAAGCAAGCGGACAGGATCCGTTTTACAGGCCAGTTCAGCAACAAGTCGCTTTCAGAGGTACTTGATGCCATTGGGTACGTGAACAACTTTACTTATAAATACAATGCCGGTAACGTAACACTCGTATTCTGACAGGATACAAAAATGATCAACTAACCTAACTTTTAAACTATGCAAAAAAAACTACCCAAAAAACGTTTGCTCTCCACAACGTTATGCAGGTTACTCGGAGCCCTGATGCTGGTAATATGCGCGAGTGCATATGCCCAGTCGTCTCCCAAGGCCGCCCGCTACTCCTTCAACTGGCAGGACAAGCCGGTGGAAAGTGTATTTCGGCAAATAGAGGATGTCACCCGGGTACATTTCTCTTACAACCCTGCCGATGTGGATTTCAAGCGACGCATCAATCTCAGGATCGTCGATAAGCAGTTGGACGATGTTATCGAAGCGCTGGCCGTTCAGATCAACGTAAGATATAAGATAGCCGGCGAAACAGTGATGATACAAGCCTTAAAAGCCGCGCCGTTTACCTTAAAAGGTAAAGTGTTTGATGGCGATAAACTGGCTTTGCCCGGCGTAACGGTCACCAATACTAAAACTGATAAGTCCACGGTAAGTAACACCAACGGCGAGTTCTCTATAGAAACCAGTAACGGCGATGTGGTGACCTTCAGGATGCTGGGTTTTGAGCCATCCTCTGTCATTGCCAGTGATAACGCCAGGTTTGTTACGATCAATCTTAAACAAAGCAGTACCGAGCTCAAAACGGTCGTTGTGACCGCTTTGGGTATCAAGCGCGAACAACGCGCCCTGGGTTATGCCTTTGCCGAAGTGGATGGCAATGACCTGAAGAAAGCCCGCGAAACCAACGTAATGAATTCGCTTGCCGGTAAGGTGCCGGGTTTGGTGATCAATAGTACAGCGGGTGGCCCGGCCGGTTCATCAAGGGTTATTATCCGCGGGAATACCACGATTACCGGTAACAACCAGCCCTTATACGTGGTGGATGGTGTGCCGATAGATAACTCCAACTATGGCCAGGTAGGTGGCGGAAAATACTCCGGCGGCCAGGATTTTGGCGATGCCATATCGGCCATTAACCCGGATGATGTAGACAAGATCAGCATCCTTAAAGGACCCTCTGCGTCTGCCTTGTATGGCAGCCGTGCAGGTAACGGTGTCATTTTGATCACCACCAAAAGAGGAAGCCAGCGTAAGGAACTGGGTATCGAGTTCAACAGCACCTCATCATTTGAGAAACAGCTTACGACGCTTGATGGCAACCAGTTCATTTACGGCCAGGGTTCCTCAGAACAATTGGTCATTGACGCGGCCCAGGCAAAAAATACGCTGTTCAACAATTTTGGGCCGAGGCTCGATCCCAATTTGCAGGTGATAGGCTTCGACGGCGTTTACAGGCCGTTTGCTTTGGTGAAAAACAATATCCAGGACTTTTTCCGTACAGGTTCTACGTTTACCAATACCATTGCATTGGCCAACTCGAGCGATAAAGGCAGTTTCCGTTTGTCCATATCAGACCTGCGTAATAACGACATCGTTCCGGGGAGCAACATGCGCCGTAATACTTTCAACTTTACCGGTAACTCCAAATTTGGAAAGAACCTGACGGTAGAGGCCCGTGTGATGTACATGAACGAAAACGTGAAGAACCGCCCCTCACTGGCTGATGACCCCGGCAATATCGGTAACAATTTTATTGGTTTGGCTAATAACGTTGACCAGGCCTCGTTTAAAACCGGCTATAAAGATGCGGAAGGCAACTATTTAGAGTGGGGTGGCGGCCAGTACAGGCTGAATCCTTATTGGGTGATCAACGAGATGAATAACCGCACCAAAAAGAACCGGATGATCGGCGGTTTGCAGGCCAATTATGCATTCACCAGCTGGTTAAACCTGCAGGGCCGCGCCTCTACCGATTTTACTTATTTCGATTACGAAAAATTCAGTCCGCGCTCTACCCCGGGTTCATTAACCGGCAGGCTGGAAACCACTAACCAAAAAGTGCAGACCACGGAAGCTGATATGTTGCTCAGCGCACAAAGGCAGATCACGCCTTCGGTAAACTTGTCGGCACGTTTGGGGGCGAGTTTATCGCGCAGCCAGGCACCGGGTTACTCCGGCAACTATATCGATATGGTTGCGACAGATGTAGTCAGCTCAAACAGTTTTTCTGATAAAACCATCACACAGCTTTCCCCGCGCGAAATGCAAACCCGTTCACTTTATGCCTTGCTTACTGCAGGCTACAAAAGCTTTTTATACGTAGATGCAACCGTACGTCGTGATGCGGTATCAACATTGCCGGCCGGTAAAAATGCTTACACCTATCCATCGGCATCAGCAAGCTTTGTGTTTACCGATGCCTTTAAGATCCCTAAATCTGTACTCTCATTTGGTAAGATCAGGGTTTCAGCCGCAGAGGTGGCAAGCAGTACCGATCCGTATATGCTTAACCTGGTTTATGCACTTAACCCGCAAAACTTTAACGGGCAGGCATTGGGCGGTATAGGTACCACCATAAAGCCACCGGGTGATGACCTGAAACCAACCCGTACCCGCTCATTTGAGGTGGGTACCGATCTGAAGTTCTTTAATGACAGGATCGGCCTGGATGTTACTTACTACACCTCAAAATCAAGGGATCAGATCAATATCGTCAATATCCCGTTAAGCTCGGGTTTCCAGCAGAGTTTGGTAAATGCCGGCGTTATTGGTAACAAAGGTATCGAGGTAGCCCTGAATACCAGGCCTGTTGTTAAGAAGGATTTCAGCTGGGACCTGAACGTGAACTTTGCTCGCAATATCAATAATGTAGAGTCTTTAGCTGATGGTATACCCTACCTGACGCTTTCAGACGCGCGCTGGCTGGGTACCTCGGTGGTGGCCAGGCCAAACACTGCCTATGGCGCCATTTTAGGTTACGGCGGGCAGAAAGACGACCAGGGCAATGCCATTCTTGACCCGGTCACGCTCGCACCCTTACAAAGCGTTGACCGCGAAGTGCTGGGCAAAGGAACCTGGAGCTGGACCGGTGGTTTAAGCAGTTCATTCTATTACAAAAATTTCGGTTTAAGCTTTGTGATGGATATTAAACAAGGGGCGAGCCTGTTCTCCATGACCAATTTGTTCAACGTTATCCGTGGTGCCAGTTTAACCACTTTACCGGGCCGTGCTGAATGGATAAAATCTGAAGAAGCACGCCAAACCGCAGGCATGAGCATTGAACAATGGACGGCCGCCGGTAATGTAAGAGGGTATGTACCACAGGGTGTAGTGCAAACCGGCACCGATGGCTCAGGCAAGCCTATCTATTCAAAAAATACCAAAGCGGTAGATCCTTCAGTTTACTGGGCAAATTATTACAGCGATGGTAACGGTGTCGCTTCACCATTTATATATGATGCCAGCTACATTAAGATGCGCGAGATAACCCTGAGCTATACCATACCCAGCGCCATATCCTCCAAATGGGGCATCAAGAACATGGCCGTGGCGCTGGTGAGCCGTAACCCGTTCATCATCCACAAGAATGTACCCAATGTTGACCCCGATTCCAACTATAATAATGGTAACGGGCAGGGCTTGGAGTATGGTTCATTGCCATCGAGAAAAAGCTGGGGCTTTAACTTAAATGTGAAATTCTGATATACGGATAGCATTGATTATGACAGTTATGAAAAGATATATAAACAAAATAGCCATCCTGATCTTAACGGCCGCCACTATGCTGCCGGCATGTAAGAAATTTGAGGATTTTGGCAGAATCAATACCGACCCGACAAAGTCGAGCAACCTTGACCCAACCAATCAACTGGTTTTAACACAGCTGCGCTTCTCGGGCGAGCTTACGATCAACGAACGCACCGGCATTATCATGACCATGCCCATGGTGCAGCAAATAGGCGGCGCCTACTATAACCGCTATGGTTTTGAGTACGTGAAGAACAGGCAGTACATGTCTGAGCTTTGGGAACTGGGTTACCCTAATGATGTGCTAAATATTGTTGACGCTACGGAACGCTCCGCAAAGGACCCGGTTAAAAGTAACCTTAACGCCATGTGCCGTATCATGAAAGTGTACATCTTTGCAAGGATGACCGATCTGTATGGCGATATCCCGTACAAACAGGCAGGCCAGGCGTACAGTGCGGGCATTGTACGCCCCGAGTTTGACGCGCAGCAGGATATTTATAACGATTTCTTTAAGGAACTGAACGAGGCATCTGCCCAGTTAGACGCCGCCAAGGATAACGTAGCTGCAGATATTTTTTACCAGGGGAATGTGGCCAAATGGAAAAGGTTTGCCAACTCGCTGCACCTGCGTTTAGCCATGAGGCTGAGCAAGATAGATCCTGATAGGGCGAAGGCCGAAGTACAGGCTGCCTTTGCCGCAGGCGTGTTTGAAAGTGCCGATGATAACTGTATTACCCGCCACGCCGATGTGCAGAATAGCTATGCCGATATCCGCGGTAACGGCGTTTCTGTAGCCATTAACCAATACCCTGATGAAGGCAGGCCGCGCATTTGTACAACCTTGCTAAAGACGATGAGCGATGCTAATGATCCGCGTTTGCAATACATTGCCCGTAATTATTGGGTAAACCCCGATAAACCATCAGAACGGCTTGATGTTACCGAACAGGTAAAAGCCCAGGTTGGTACTATTGGTGTAGGGCCCGGCAAATACAATTACGATGATTTTTTAGGTGCTATAAATGTTGATGTTGGCGGCGGACGCATTGTCCAGGTGCCAAATAACGGGCAAAAAGTGCAGCTGGCCAATTGGATGATCACTAACGACGCGCCATTTTTCCATTTGACCTATGCCGAGACCGAACTTTTGCTGGCCGAAGCGAACCAACGCTGGGGATTGAACTTAGGTGGTAATGCTGCCGTGCATTTTGGAAACGGCGTTGGCGCAGCCATGAAACAACTGGCGCTGTTTAAAGGCGGCCCGGCGATCACAGATGCACAAGTGCAGAACTTTAAAACGGATAACCCGCTGTCGCCCGGTAAAGAATTGCAGGCGATAGATACCCAGCTTTGGGTGGCCTTATTGCTGAACGGGCCCGAGGCTTATGCTAACTGGCGCCGTACAGGTTTCCCGGTTTTAGCGTCGGCATCTAATGCTGAATCTACCTCGTTGACCACACCGCGCAGGTTTGAGTACCCGCTTACCGAAACCGAGCAGAACGCGACTAATATTAATAAAGCTATTGCCAAGTTAACCGGTGGTGTCGATGATTGGACGGGTCGGGTTTGGTGGGATAAACAATAATCGAACAAGAGATGATGAAAAGGAATATAGGATATACGCTGTTGCTTCTGGCTTTTTTATGCAGTTGTAAAAAAACTGCCCGTTCTGAGGTAAAACCCGGTGATGATACATCGCCTGTGGCCGCTGCTCCCTTCAGGATAGTGGGGTATTTGCGCGAATATAATGTTGAAGACGGCCGGGCTGCTGAGGTTGATCTGACCAAGTTAACGCACCTGAATATCGCTTTCCTCAACCCCGATGCCAATGGGGCTTTTAAAGCATACCCCGGCTTAACGGAAGTTAGCGCCACTGCACACGGCAAAAATGTAAAGATCCTTGCCTCAATCGGCGGCGGCCTCGCGCCGGAGTATTATACCACTTTAATAGCCGATAAAAGCAGCCGTGCTAAGCTGGTAAGCAGCGTAGCCGCATTGACAGATGCCTACAACCTTGATGGCATAGACGTTGATCTTGAGGGCCATTTTGTAGATGATCATTACGAAGCTTTTGTAACCGAGCTAAAAGCGGCTCTAAAGCCAAAGAGCAAGTTGCTTACAACAGCTATTGCCACGGTTTACGCAACGCAGTATACCGACAAGGCACTTGCCCAGTTTGATTTCATCAACATCATGTCTTACGATAAGACCGGGCCCTGGAAACCCGAAAAGCCCGGCCAGCACTCCCCGTACACAATGGCGGTTGAAGACCTGGATTACTGGGGCGGGAATCGCGGTATAGCAAAGGAGAAGCTAAGCCTCGGCCTGCCATTTTATGGTTATGGTTTCGGTAAAGGTGTGCCTGAGGACATGGCTTTTGCAGATATCCTTAAAACCTATCCCGGTTCAATAGATAAGGACGAGTTGACCGTTGCCGAAGGCGGTACGATGTATTATAATGGCATGCCAACCATAAAAAGTAAAACTACGCTGGCTTTGCAAAAAGCCGGCGGTGTCATGGTTTGGCAGTTGTTGCAGGATGGCACCGGTCCAAACTCATTATTAAACACCATCGTAGCCCAAGTAAAGGCCGCCAAGAAATAAGTTTTATAGCCTATCAAATCAATAAAAGAAAATGAAAAAGGTCTATTATCAATTATTAATACCCATAGCGATGCTGATCGCCCTTAGCACCGGATGTAAGAAAGACATCGCTGCAGAACAAGAAAGCGCCAACCCCTTGCAACCAAGGATATTTGACTTGTTAAGAGAGTTTTCCGGCGCACAGATCATTGAAGAAGGTGATACCGCCAAGTTCAGTAATATCGAAATAACGCCGGCAGGCAAAGCCGATATCAGCTGGACGGTGGACGGGAAGGAAGTATCAAAGGACAAAAAGTTCGCTTTTGCTCCGGATAAAGGAGGCGAGTTCACCATCAAACTGAAAGTATCTTATAAAGGCGACTCAAGCGTAAGAAGTACAAAGGTGCTGGTAAACCCTGCGGCCTATACCTTTAAGCCTTACACCAAAGTGAGCATGTCTTACCTGACCCAGGATGCCGCCGCAGCCAATGTAAACTTTGCTAACGTAACGCATCTGGCCTATAAAGTAGGGCTGGTATCACCCGAGGGTGATCTGGATACATCGCCGGGCGAAGCCGGGCAAAAAGCCAAAGAAATCGTAGCCAGGGCGCATATCGCAGGCGTGCCGGTTATCCTGGGTATCAGCGGCAGGCTTTCAGGTATTGACGGCTGGGCTATTTATGAGACCAACGACTTTGGTACAGCCATACGCGATGCTGCCAAACGCACCAAACTGGTCGGTTTGGTAAAGGCTTACGTTGCCGCCAAACATATGGACGGCGTGGATATTATGATGACCGATATTAATTCCGGCAATGCACCCGACAATATCCACGCAATTGGCCCTTTTCTTACCGAACTCAAGGCTGCATTGCCGGCATCAGCCATAGTGACCGTTACGGCTACGGTAAACTACCAGCACTGGGAGTATCCCGATCTTTCTGCAGCTTCGTGGGTTAACCTGCACGCATTTGAAGACAATATCCACATCGGGCCCGATGCACCAGTAGGTCAGTCATCAAGCCTGCAATTTATGAAGGATGGTGCCGCTATCTGGACAAACTTCCACCTGCCTGCCAATAAACTGGTTATTGGCATCCCTGCATTTGGTTTGCGCTACAACGCGTTAAACGCTGCCGGCAATAACGAAAGCTGGGGTTCTTATGATTACATGACTTATAAAGCTATCCTGGCTGACGATCCGACTGCTTACAGCAAAGAGTTCAGCGATAAATCCGGCGCAGGAGGGGTCTATTTCAACGGCGTGCCATTAGTAACGGAAAAGGCTGTATACATCAAAAATAATCCTTTTAAAGGCGCATACTTATGGGCAGGAGATTTTGATACCCAAGATGCCAACTCATTAATGATGGCCATATTTAACGCTCAGAAATAAAAAAGAAACTAAAGATGAAGCATCTTAAAATGTTACAGGCATTGTTACTGGTAATTCTGCTAACGGCATTCCAACGCAGCGCTAAGTGCCAGGATAAGACCATTCAATGGAGCGGTTATACCTGGACCGTAAAAGATCATAACGAGCCCGTTGGACCAGGGCCTAATTATTGGAACCCAAGCAATGTATGGGTCGATAAAAGTGGCTGGTTACATTTAAAAGTGAGCAAAAATGCCAGCACCGGGAGGTGGGAATGTGCCGAGGTTGCCAGTACGGAGAAATTCGGTTTAGGGACCTACCAGTGGCAGATCGACGCCGACATTGATAAATTTGATGACAATTTGGTCCAGGGGCTGTTCGATTATTCAGGAGTTGAT
>JAESTD010000200.1 GCA_016763755.1 Mucilaginibacter sp. | reverse complement strand
TAATGCGCAGAAAACACCAAGACCTCATCTTTCAATTTGGGATCGCTGCCCGGTAAAAAGCCCAATACATCAACTGCTTTTACATCTTTATTGGTAGAGCTTATGCTTACGCTGGCAGTTGATTTAACCGCTTGTGATTGTTTGGCAGTTGCTGCAGCCGCTTTTAAGTCGGCAAAGGTTTTACCTGTGGGTTTTAATACAGCATCAGCTACAGGGGCAGATACAATAAATAACGGAGCAGCAGATTTTTTAACAGATGTTTCATCACCTTTTTTAAGGGATAATTGACCGCCACCGCTTGGGTTAATGCCGTTGTAACGTGCCAGCACAGCTGCAACACCTTCGTTAGCAGCTAATATTAATGCAGGTTTTTTTTCCTGAATAGCTTTAACAATTGCACGGCGTCCGTCTGTCATGCGGTAGCTTGTATTAGGGGTCTTACCGGCTTCGGGTTTATCTTCATTTATCCAAAGCACAACTTTACCGGCAAGGTCCAGCCCGGCTAACTCCTCGGGAGTACCAAAGCCAACAAATACAACTTCGGTACCATTTATTTTAACATCTGCAGTGCCCTGGAAAACAAAGTCTTTCCAATTAGCAAAAGATTGTCCGTTAATAGTTAGTGCACTAACATTCACCGCATCTTCAGTTAGGGGCACATCTAAAAAGTATGATCCTTTAACAGGTGCCTGTAATCCTAATCGCTTAAATTCTGCAGCAATGTAGTTTGCTGCTTTTTCAGCGCCTGGTTTGCCCGTTTCGCGCCCTTCAAACTCGTCTGATGCCAGTATACTCAGGTGTTTTTTTGCATCGGCAGGGGTAATTAAATTACCATATTTAACCGCCGTTGGGTTTTGTGCGCATGCCGATGCCGAAACGGCAAAACCTGCAACCCATAGAGTTAGTTTTTTCATCTTTATTTTAAATAGTAGGTCAGTTTATATATTTAGCAGCTAATTTTGTCAACGCGCCTTGCATGGCGGCCGCCTTCAAACTCCTCTGTAAGAAAAGTTTCAATGGTTTTCTTTGCCTCTTCCAGGCTCATATGGCGTGCTGGCAGACAAAGTACATTAGCATTGTTATGTGTACGCGCAGGTACGGCAACATCCTGTTTCCAGCAAAGTGCTGCGCGGATGCCCTGATGTTTATTGGCTGTCATAGCTACGCCGTTGGCACTGCCACAAAGCAAGATACCGAAATCAGCTTCGCCGCTTTCAACAGCCGTTGCAACCAGGTGTGCAAAATCAGGATAGTCGGCAGATTCGGCAGAGTAGGTACCGTAGTCTTTAAAAGTAATATTATCAAACATACCCAGTATAGCCTGTTTGTAATCAAAACCGGCGTGGTCTGCACCGATGGCTATCTTCAAACCATTTTTCATCAGCTCAAATTTAAAGTTTAAATATGTGGCCGAAGGTAAATATTTTGTTGGAAATGAGGTATTAGAATATTGAACAGAGAAGTACGCGGCAACTGTCAGTCTGAGCTTGTCGAAGACCTTGGCGCGCGATGAGTGGTTCGACAGGCTCACCATGACAAACTGTTTGCAAGCGGCATCAAACTAAAAATGTTAAACATTGAGGAACGCGCCAGCTGTCAGTCTGAGCTTGTCGAAGACCTTGGCGCGCGATGAGTGGTTCGACGGGCTCACCATGACAAGCTGTTTGCAAGCGGCATCAAACTAAAAATGCCGAATAGCGAAGTTCACTTCATTATTCGGCATTTAAATCCTTTACCCGATATATAACGAGGATTACTCCCCTGCTAATTCTCTTGCTTTTTTACGTTTTTCAACCACGCCTGCTACCACTATCCCTACTTCATACAGTACGAACAGCGGGATACTTACCACAGTCATGGTGAGCATATCCGGAGTAGGGGTAATTACCGCCGCAATGATCAGGATAATCACTATCGCATAGCGGCGACCGTTACGCATATATTTCGGCGTTAGTATACCAAGGCTCGATAGGATGTAAACTAATATAGGTAATTGGAACACCGCACCGCTGGCTAATGTTAAAGTAGCTACCGATGAGATATATGAATCGATAGAGAACCAGTTGGTGATGCTTGCACTTACCGTATAACTTGCCAAAAAGTTAACAGACATAGGGGTAATGATATAATACCCGAACATGATACCAATGATAAACAAAAACGTAGCATAAAACACGAAACCACCTGCAGCTTTGCGTTCTTTTTCGTGCAGCGCCGGTTTAACAAACCGCCATACTTCCCAAAGCAAATAAGGGAAACCCAGCACAAGACCGATCATCAAAGCCGAATTGATCTGGAGGGTAAATTGCCCCGCCATCTCGTTATTCATCAGCTTAATAGGAATGTCATGCACGCAAAAGCCGTCGCGGTGTAGGGCGTCGCCAAGCTACAAAGCATCCGGTACGTCCAGAACCTTGGCTTACTTGGGCCCATAATTACAGTTTCGAAAATAAAATCGTAGTAGTAAAAGGCAACGCCCATGAAGATACACACGGCAATGGCAGATCTTACCAGGTGCCAGCGCAACTCCTCAAGGTGATCAAAGAACGACATTTCGGCCTCCATTGTCTGGCCTTTTTCCTTAATAGCTTTTATTAACTTGTTCTCGCTCATTTGATATTTCCCACCTTAAAACGCAGGAATGTTATTTACGTTGTATGCTACAGTACAGATTTAGTAAATATTAAAACTCGAAAGTCTCCATAAATTTAGTTGTGAAGTTACCCGCACGGAAGTTAGGGTCTTTAAGCAACTTTAAGTGGAATGGAATAGTGGTTTTAATACCCTCAATAACAAACTCGCTTAAGGCACGCTCCATGGTAGAAAGCGCTTCTTCGCGGGTTTGGGCTACGCAGATAACCTTGGCTATCATGGAGTCATAGTTCGGCGGGATAACGTATCCACTGTAAACGTGAGTATCGATACGTACACCATGGCCGCCCGGCGAGTGAAAGTTTGTTATTTTACCCGGTGAAGGGCGGAAACCGTTTGCCGGATCTTCGGCGTTAATGCGGCATTCGATAGCGCACATTGTTGGCTCGTAATTTTTACCGGAGATAGGAATTCCTGCGGCAACTTTAATTTGCTCTTTTATCAGGTCAAAGTTAATTACCTCTTCGGTAACCGGGTGTTCTACCTGGATACGGGTGTTCATCTCCATGAAGTAGAAGTTGCGGTTTTTATCAACCAAAAACTCTACGGTACCTGCACCTTCATATTTAACGGCTTTTGCTCCTTTGATAGCAGCATCGCCCATTTTTTTACGAAGTTTCTCGGTCATGAAAGGAGATGGTGCCTCTTCAACCAGTTTCTGGTGACGGCGCTGGATTGAGCAATCGCGCTCTGAAAGGTGGCAAACTTTACCGTATTGGTCGCCTACTACCTGTATCTCGATGTGGCGTGGATCCTCAACATATTTTTCCATGTAAAGGCCATCGTTACCGAAGGCTGCGCCGGATTCGGCACGTGCGCTGTCCCATGCCGGTTCAAATTCTTCGTCTTTCCAGACTACACGCATACCGCGGCCACCACCACCGGCAGTAGCTTTAAGTATAATAGGGTAGCCAATTTTTTTAGCGATCGTAAGACCTTGCTTAACATCGGTTAACAAACCTTCAGAACCGGGGATCGTAGGAACACCAGCCTTTTTCATGGTTTCTTTAGCCGAAGCTTTATCACCCATGGCATTGATCTGATCGGCAGTTGCACCGATAAACTTGATGCCATACTCAGCGCAAATAGCAGAGAACTTAGCGTTCTCAGACAAGAAACCATAGCCAGGATGGATAGCGTCGGCGTTGGTAAGCTCTGCTGCAGAGATGATATTAGGGATATTTAAGTATGAATCGCGGCTTACAGGTGGGCCAATACAAACAGCTTCATCGGCAAAGCGCACATGAAGACTGTCGCGGTCGGCAGTTGAGTATACAGCTACGGTTTTAATGCCCATTTCCTTACAGGTACGTATGATACGTAAGGCAATTTCACCACGGTTAGCTATTAATATTTTTTTAAACATGATTCTAATTTGAAAATTTGAAAATGTATTTATTTGAAAATTCTTTGATCTTCAAAGTCTAAGCTGATCGGTTTGAAGCAGACATTGTCAAATCTTCAAATCAACTAATTTTCAAATTTACTTAGGTTCAACTAAAAATAACGGCTGGTCGTATTCAACCGGCGAAGCGTTTTCAACCAATACTTTAACAATACGGCCTGATACTTCAGATTCGATCTCATTAAACAATTTCATTGCCTCAATGATACAAACTACATTACCTGCACTTATTTCATCACCAACGTTTGCAAAGCTTGGTTTGTCTGGTGATGATGAACGGTAAAAAGTACCGATCATTGGCGACTTGATAGTAATATAGTTAGACGTTTCAACGGCCGCAGGCTCTGCAGCTGGTGCAGCACTTGCCACAGGCAGGCTCACTGGTTGCGGAGCAGGAGCTGCTGCCAACGGTGCTGCTTGTGAAGGGATAGTAGCACTTACATAAGTAGGAGCCTCGTTGGTTTTTATTGTAATTTTAAAATTTTCCTGCTCGATAGAAACTTCGTTAACGCCTGATTTTGATACAAAGCGTATAAGGTCCTGAATTTGTTTAATATCCATAGTAGCGATAATTGGTTTGGATAAAATTAGTTATTTTAAACTGTGCAAATATGCAGATGTGCAAATGAATTTCGGTTATTTATTGTTAACATGTAGTGTTTCAAGATGTTTTATATCCACATCTTAGACCTGCATAGTTAGTAAGCCCACTTCAAATATATAGAACCCCAGGTAAAACCACCGCCAAAAGCGGCTAAAATAAGGTTATCTCCTTTTTTGAATTTGCTTTCCCACTCCCATAAGCACAGGGGAATGGTGCCATTGGTAGTATTGCCATAACGCTCAATGTTTACGATAACTTTTTCGGGCGTTAAACCAATGCGGTTGGCTGTAGCATCGATAATTCGTTTGTTTGCCTGGTGAGGTACCAGCCATGCTATATCATCACCGGTAAGCTCATTGCGCTCCAATACTTCGGCAGCAACATCTGCCATATTAGTTACGGCAAATTTAAATACAGCCTGCCCTTCCTGATAAGCAAAGTGCTCTTTAGCATCAACCGTTTGATGGGTAGCGGGGTGCAGTGAACCACCCGCTTTCTGGAATAATAACTGGGCACCTGCGCCATCACTTTTCAATACGGCATCGATAATTCCGTAGCCTTCTGTGTTTGGCTCAAGCAAGGCACAACCGCAACCATCGCCAAATATGATACAGGTTGCACGGTCTTCATAGTTGATGATAGACGACATTTTATCGCCACCTACAACCAAAACTTTTTTGTGTTTACCGCTCTCAATAAATTGAGCGCCGGTAGTAAGGCCGAATATGAATCCTGAACAAGCTGCCTGCAGATCATATCCCCAGGCGTTTTTAGCACCTATTTTATGAGCCAGTATGTTTGCCGTTGCCGGGAAAGGCATATCAGGGGTTGTAGTACAAAATATGATCAGATCGAGCTCTTCGGCGGAGATGCCACGTTTTTTAAGGAGACCTTGAACAGCAGGAACGGCCATATCAGAGGTAGCAAGACCTTCGCCTTTTTGTATCCTTCGCTCCTTAATGCCGGTACGGGTGGTTATCCACTCGTCGTTGGTTTCCACCATTGTTTCCAGCTCGTGGTTGGTTAAAACGTACTCAGGCACATAACCATTAACAGCGGTGATAGCAGCAGTAATTTTGCTCATTCTATATTTTCTTTACTGAAAAGCCAGTTTTATTTTATCAACAAGATTGGTCTCGATCATGTTTTTAGAAAGCAAAACCATATTCTTGATCGCCTCGGGACTGGAGATACCGTGGCCAACAACAACAGGGGCATTAACACCTAAGATAGGGCTACCGCCATATTGCTCATAATTAAAACGATCTAAAAATTCGTCTTTTAACTTCTTTTTAAGGGTGATAACATAGAAAGATTCTGCCAGTTTAAGTATAACGTTGCCTGTAAAGCCATCGCATACAATAACATCGTTATTATCATTAAACAGGTCGCGCCCTTCTACGTTCCCAACAAAGTTAAACAACTTGGTATCCTTCATTAAGGGATAGGTTGCAAGGCTTAATAAGTTGCCTTTTTCCTCTTCTTCGCCTATGTTCATAAGCGCTACACGAGGATTTGGGATACCGTAAACAGATTCGGCAAGCAGGCTGCCTAAAATACCAAATTGCAGCAGCGTATCCGGCTTGCAATCGGCATTGGCACCTACATCCAAAATAATACCCAAACCTCCTTTAAGTTTGGGTACTATGGTAGTCATGGCCGGGCGTATAACGCCGGGTATATTTTTTACGCTAAACATACTGCCAACCAGCATAGCGCCTGTGTTCCCTGCCGATGAAAATGCATCGATAGCACCTTCTTTAAGCATTTGGAAACCTACGGCAATGCTCGAGGCTGGTTTTTGTACGATAGCTTTAGTTGGGTGTTCGCCCATACCAATAACCTCGGTTGTGTGTACAAACTCAAAGTTATCGGCACTAAAGTTATTTTCGTTGAGAATAGCGAGGGCAGCTTCCTTGTCGCCTATGAGCACAAGCTGCTGCCCGGCTGTTAATGTTTTACAAGCTTCGATAGCTCCTAAAACCGCTGCTTTAGGAGCGTAGTCACCGCCCATAATGTCTAAGCCAATCTTCATTCTCAGAAAATTAAACTTAAACTGCTACTGCTTTCTCGATAAGGATTTTGCCGTTGAAGTATACGTTACCATCAACAGTGTATGCTCTGTGCGGCAAGTGTACTGCGCCGGTAGTTTGGCAAGTAGTTAATGAAGGCGCTTCAGCTTTGTAATGCGTTCTGCGTTTATCTCTTCTTGATTTTGAAATTTTGCGTTTTGGATGTGCCATAACCTTTTTGTATTATTTTAATTTTTTGAGCGCTTCCCATCTCGGGTCTGCGTTCTGTTCCTGTTCATCATTTACTGAAAGCTTGTTTAAGTTTTTCAGCATTTCCTCGTCACATTGTTTGCCGTCGCCCTGGTTACTGCAGTTTGCAATAAACGGCAGGGAAACATTAACATATTCATATATCAACCCGGCAATGTTGATCTCGTGATCATTTTTGCCAAGGGTAATAATTTCATCATCTTCGCCCATTTCCTCTTCGGTAAAGCGGGCTATTTGCTGCTCGTGTATATTAACGGGCTGTTGGTACTCGGCAAGACACCTGTCGCAGGTGGCGGTTACCGAGCCTGTGATATCAAAGTTAAGGATAAGCATGGTCTCCTGCTTGTCTACTTCTACTTTGCATATCAGGTTAGCCTTTTTTACCAGCGAATATTCAAACTCGCCAAAAAACTCGTCGTTTATCTCGTATTCAAATAAATGCTTACCCAGCTTTAAGCCTGGGAACGGTATTGAATATGTGCGTAGCGGTTTCAATGAGCAACAATTAGCCCGCAAATGTAGGTATTTTTATTAAAACAGGAAAGTGTTTTTTTAATAAGGCAAAAGGTTAAAGACGAAAGGTAAAAGGCGTGGTAAAAACAGCTATTTATGTCATTTCGAACGAGCGACAGCGAGGAGAAATCTTGTTATCAATGCTAAGGTCTATACTTGCCTTATTAACAAGGTT
>JAESTD010000199.1 GCA_016763755.1 Mucilaginibacter sp. | reverse complement strand
TAAGTATAACCTTTTTCAATAAGGTCGCCTAATAGTTGTGGTGTTAAAGGGATCTTCATAAATATAATACTTAAACAGCCGTAGGCCTGCGGATGATCTTTAGCAAAAAGATGATAATCGCTATAACGAGTAGTATGTGAATAATACTGCCAATGGTTGAAAAAAAGAATCCGATAGCCCAGCATATAACCAGGACAACGGCGATGGTATATAATAAAGAGTTCATTGCGTTGATGTGGGTTTATTGTTTGATAAAACCATATAACAAAATGCTTGCCACCATCGCGCAGGAATAAAAAAGCCCCTTCCTGTTAAGAAAGAGGGCTTTTCCTGTTTTGATATTGTTTATTGCCGTCGGCTTTAGCCGACGGTAGATGAGTTTTTCCTATTGGCTTTATCATAAACCCGAGTATAGAGTTTGGGCTAAAGCCATTTGGCGTGTTTTATTTAATCCGTTGGCTGAAGCCAACGGCAATGATGGTTTTGTTGAAACTAAAGTTTCAGCCATTTTTTGCGTACTGCCAATTGTTTGGCATCAGCGCCGTCAATTTCATTAATGCTGTATTTAACGGTATTGTTGCGTTGCAGCGTAACCGGGATAACCAAACGCTGCCCATCGCGGGTAACGGTAACATTTATTTTATCACCTACTTTTTTACCTTTCAAAATAGCGCCCATATCGGTTATCGGTGCATCATCAATAGCAACCAGTTCGTCGTTTACATTGAGTCCGTCAACCCAGCCCGCGCCACCGCGTAGTACGGTTGTAATAACTTTGCGCGAGTTGGTGAGTACGCCTAAAGATGGCTCTTGCGTATCGGCAAGGTTATCAACCAATTTGTAACCCGCATAACCCAGGTATTTGTTGTAATCGATAACGTCTAAACCGTTGATGTACTTAGCATAAAAATCATCGAGCTTTTTACCCGCAAATTTTTCAAACGCAGCCTTAAATTCGGCATCGGTATAGCCTCTTTTTTTGCCTTTGAAATAGGTATCGTACATATATTTCATGGCATCATCCAATGAGTATTTGCCGTTGCTATCGTTAATGATCTCCAGATCTAACAGCATGCCTACAACGGCACCTTTATCATAATAAGAGATGCCGGTGTTGTAAGAGTTCTCGTTAGGTCGGTAACCTTTTATCCAGGCATCAAAGCTCGATTCTGATATCGGTTGTACTCTTGTGCCCGGCTGGTTCTCAACAGTGTTGATATCGCCTGTCATGTCATTTAAGTAATCTTGTTGATTAGAAATATCGGCATGGCGCAGTATCAAGTTCTGATAATAGGCTGTAAAACCCTCGGCTATCCAAAGGTTGGTAGTGTAGTTCTCGGTATCATAATCAAACGGACCTAAAGCAATAGGACGAAGGCGTTTTACATTCCATAAGTGGAAATGCTCATGCGCAACCAAGCTCAGGAAACCACGGTAGCCACCAGGGCTGCTGTATTGCTCGCGTGAGGCACCTAATACGGTTGAACTTAAATGCTCTAAACCGCCGCCGTTGCGTTGCTTGTTATGAACGATGAAGGTGTAATGCTTGTTAGGGTTTTCGCCAAACACGGCAACTTCGGCACGGATCACCTTGGCCATATCAACTTTAAGGCGCTCTTTATCGTAGTTACCGCCGCCATACATGGCAACTTCATAGTGTGTGCCGTCTACGTCAAAATCAAAAACATCCTGCGTGCCTATTTCCAGTGGAGAATCATACAGGATATCATAGTTTGGAGCACTGCGGGTAAAAATGTCGCCGTTAACTGTTTCTAAACTGGTTGATACTTTGTTCCAATCCTTATAAGGTGTAATGTGGATGGTTGAGGGTTTGCTGATCATCCCCTTAGGGTAAAGGAAGATACCAGTAGAAGAGAGGAACGCGTGCGATACGTCGATAAAACTGGTACGGACAGATAGTTCAAAAGCATAAACCTTGTATTTAACCGTTACTGAGCTGATGCCGGTTGTGTTTATCTTCCATGTGTTCTTATTGATCTTATTGGCAGCAATGGATCTGCCTTTTGTATTAGCATTAAGCGATTCGATGTTTTTGGCAAACTCGCGTACCAGGTAAGAGCCTGGCGCCCACACAGGCATTTTAACTTCAAGAGATGGTTGTGCAAGGCCGTTTATATTCATTTCAACTTCGGCATAATGCGCCTGTGCTTCGGGGAAAGTAACGTTATAAGATATTTTAACAGGAGCAGGCGCAGCGGCAAAAGCGGTGGTCATAAATAAGGTAATTAAATAAGCTAATGCTGATGAGGTCAGTTTTTTCATGTTGCAATTTAGAAAAATAATATTCTTAAATAAATGCGTCAAAAACCTGTTACGTTGTAAAATGGTTGATACAACCAAGCAAATTGAGAATGAACCCGTTAATATTGCAAAACATCTGCTAAGTACGATAATTGTATTGTACCGAAGTGCAGAAGATATAAACCATAAATTGTAGCAGCACTGCTCAAATGAAAACACGTTACGTAATTTACACCTTATTGGCGCTGCTGGTGGCGTTTTTGGTCTACAACAAATTCTTTAGCAAACATGCCGAAGAGACAAAATCAGCAACGGCCGGCAAAGGGAAGAAAAAGAATGGCCCTGTTGCCGTAAATGTGATGATAGTGCATGATACCACCGTGGTAAACCAGATAGACATTACCGGAACCATTGATGCTAATGAAAAGGTAAGCCTTGTAAGTCAAACCGCAGGCGCCGTTACTGGCATATATTTCAAAGAAGGGCAACGGGTGAGCAAAGGCCAGCTTTTGGTAAAAGTTTACAACCAGGACCTGCAGGCATCGCTTGCGCAGGTTGAGGCGCAGATGGCGCTTGCCAAAGATATTAACCGCCGAAACAAAATCCTGGTTGAGAAAGAAGCCATCAGCAAAGAAGAATACGAAACCTCGCAATCATCATACAGCGCATTTAAGGCGCAAGCCGATAACATGCGCGCGCAGATAAGCCGCACAGAGATACGTGCACCATTCAGCGGTGTTATCGGTTTAAGAAGCATTAGCCCGGGTGGGTATCTTTCATCGGCAACACCGATTGCCACACTGGTAAACATAGATCCTGCCAAGGTTACCTTCTCTGTGCCCGAGCGTTACCTGCCGCTAATAAAAGTGGGCAGCAAAGTAACTTTTACTATTGAGAGCTCGCAAGATAAATTTGGTGCTACGGTGTATGCTATAGAGCCTGCATTGGATGCAATATCGCGTACTATTACTGTGCGTGCCAAGGCGCCTAACCCTAAAAATTTACTTACTGCGGGGGCGTTCGCCAAGATCAATTTAACACTCGATCAGATCCCTAAAACCATTATGGTGCCTACCGAGGCTGTTATCCCCGATTTGAAAAGCAGTAAGGTATACGTGTATCACAATGGCAAAGCATTAGCCAAAGATGTGAAAACTGATCTGCGCACAGACACCCGTATACAGATCGTAGAAGGATTGAAATCGGGAGATAGCGTGGTAGTATCCGGCTTGATCCAGATACGGCCTAAAGCGCCATTGAAAGTTCTTAAAGTTATCAAATAAGCACAGGTATGAGTTTATCGTCAGTAAGTATAAAACGACCCGTACTTGCAACAGTAATGTCTGTTGTGATAGTTGTATTTGGTATCATCGGATATAAATTTCTGGGTGTACGCGATTTCCCTTCTGTGGATCCGCCGATCATATCAGTATCTACAAGTTATTCGGGTGCTAACGCAGATGTAATCGAATCGCAGATAACCGAGCCGCTGGAGAAAGCCATCAATGGTGTGCCTGGAATTCGTAATATATCATCAACCAGTTCGGTAGGGCAAAGCAGCATTACCGTTGAGTTTAATCTGGATGCCGACCTTGAAACTGCCGCCAACGACGTACGCGACAAGGTAAGTCAGGCTGCTCGCCAGCTTCCGCAGGATATCAATGCCCCGCCGGTAGTAACCAAGGCCGATGCCAACGCCGACCAGATCATTACCCTTACCGTAAGCAGTAACACCCGCAACATCATGCAGGTGGATGACTACGCCGAGAACGTGCTGCAGGAAGGTTTGCAAACCATCCCGGGTGTAAGTGCCATTAACGTACAGGGCCAGCGTCAGTACGCTATGCGTTTATGGATAGATCCCAATAAGCTATCGGCTTTAGGATTAACCGCTACAGATATAGGCGACGCACTAAGCCGCGAAAACGTGGAATTGCCTGCCGGTAAAATTGAAGGGAATAATACCGAACTCACTATCCGTGCGCTGGGTAAGCTGACAGACGAAAAAGATTTTAATAACCTCATCATTCGTGTTGATACTGCCAATCGCGTTATCCGACTGCGCGATGTGGGCTACGCGGTATTGGGTTCTGCAAATGAGGAAACGGCTTTTAAAGAATCGGGCATTCCGCAAGTGGGTTTGGCCGTTGTGCCGCAGCCGGGTGCCAATTACGTACAAATTGCCGAGGACTTTTATGTTCGCCTTAAACAGATAGAAAAAGACCTGCCGCCCGATATTACCGTAAAAGTAGCACTTGATAATACCAAATTCATCAATAACTCCATCACCGAGGTAAAGGAAACGCTTATCGTCTCCTTCGTTTTGGTGGTGATCATTATCTACCTGTTCTTCCGTGATTGGCTGATCGCTTTCCGCCCGTTGATTGATATTCCGGTATCATTAATAGGGGCCTTCTTTATTATGTACGTGTGCGGATTCTCTATCAACATTCTTACACTGTTGGGGATTGTGCTGGCCACGGGCCTGGTGGTGGATGACGGTATTGTGGTAACAGAGAATATCTATAAAAAGGTAGAAGAGGGGATGGCTATCCGCAAAGCCGCGTTTGAGGGCTCTGCAGAGATCTTATTTGCGGTTATCTCTACATCGGTTACGCTGGCTGCTGTGTTCCTGCCTATCATGTTCCTGCAAGGGTTTACTGGCCGCCTGTTCCGCGAGTTTGCGGTAGTAGTAGCAGGTTCGGTATTGATCTCAGCCTTCGTGACGCTGTCTTTAACCCCGATGCTGAACGTGAAGCTGATCCGCAAGGAGCAAAAGAAATCAAAGTTCTACATAGCTACAGAGCCGTTCTTTGTCAAAATGACCACTGGTTATACCGAGTCATTAGTGAAATTCATGAAACGCCGTTGGGTATCCTTCGTGATATTAGGTGCTTCATTATTAATAACGGGTATCCTCCTAAAAACTACACCATCGGAGTTGGCCCCGTTGGATGACCGCAGCTTACTGCGTTATTCGGTTACAGGTTCGGAGGGTGCTACCTATGAATACATGACAAAATATATGGATAAAGTTGCCAACCTGGTTACGGATTCCATCCCCGAGGCTAACGTGAATATTGAAATCGTGTCGCCGTCTTTCGGCGGTGGATCTGCGAACAGCGGTTTTGGCCGTGTGGGATTGGTTGCACCGGATCAACGCGAGCGCACCCAACAACAACTGGCCGACTGGCTGAATAAGAAACTTGCCAAGATGCCCGATGCCCGTGCTATTGTGGTACAGGAGCAAACTATAAGTGGTGGTGGTAGCGGTGCACGTACATCTTTGCCGGTACAGTTTGTTATCCAGAATCAGGATTTCGAAAAATTGCGCAAAGTATTACCAGAGTTTTTTGCCGAGGTATCTAAAAGTCCCGTTTTCCAGGGAACAGATGTGAACCTTAAATTCACCAAACCCGAATTGCGTGTAACCACAGATCGTGATCGGGCCCGTGACCTGGGTGTGTCTGTTGCCGATATTGCGCAAACCCTGCAACTTTATTATAGTGCAGGCAGGTTGGATTACTTCCTTATCAACGGTAAACAATACCAGGTAATTGCCCAGGTTGACCGCGCAAACCGCGACCAGCCGCTCGATCTGAAATCTATCTACGTCCGTAGTACCAAAGGCACCCTGGTGCAGTTAGATAACGTGGTAAAGGTATCAGAAAGCGCCACACCGCCATCTATCTATCACTTTAACCGCTTTAAATCGGCAACGGTGCAGGCCGGTTTATCACCAGGCCATACTGTGGGCGATGGTATTGCCGAAATGAACCGTATTGCCAAGGGTTTGCTTGATGAAACATTCAGTACCGATCTTGCAGGGCCATCACGAGATTACGCCGAGGGCTCATCAAATATCCTGTTTGCATTTGGTTTTGCGTTGTTGCTGATTTATTTGGTGCTCGCAGCGCAGTTTGAAAGCTTTATGGATCCGTTCATTGTTATGCTTACCGTGCCGCTGGCAATTGGCGGTGCCTTTATATCGCTTTGGCTTTTTGATCAAACGTTCTGGCGCT
>JAESTD010000198.1 GCA_016763755.1 Mucilaginibacter sp. | reverse complement strand
TTGCTAAACTCGATGGTACGCTGCAAAAAAGGCCCCGGGTTGGTAAGTTTAGTTAATGCAAGCATCTCATCGATATGCACTTCGGCCAAATCGCTCAATGTGTAATTCGTCTCAGCTATAGGGGTTTCTCCTTCATAAACCATCTGAAACATTTTAAAATGCCTCAGAACTTTTAGATTCTCTGGAATAGCCACCTCATCACGAGAGAAAATCACAAAAACACTTTCATCGGGAAGGTTATTAATGAGCGCATCAAAATCAGCAGGCGAATTATCGTTCATACCTGCAAATGGGGCAACATCTTGCTGAAAGTAAAATGCAGAGCCATCGCCAATAGCGAAATGTTTATTGCCTGATGTTAACGCGTTGTAAATAGGATTATCGAGTACATGTGCCATGGTGGAGCGCAAACTTAAAACATCCCCGCCAAATAGGCAATCTGCTTCATCAATAATTATATTGATATGGCATTTAAAAATCTACAGCGTAATGGGTTGATACGCGCAAATAAGGATAACGTTTATTCACATCAGGGTGCTCATCGTATTTACCCCTTAAAAACAGATACCCGGGCTCGGCTGCTAATGAAAACTGCTTATTGAAGGCATATCTCAACTCGCTGGTTACGGTGTGTAAAAAATAATGCGATTTATTACCATTTATCGTGTACAGCCAGGCTCCCCGGTAGTCAACACTATAATAAAACTTGTTGCCTAAATTTAACCCCGCGCCACCGTTTATCCCAAAGCCGGATGTATAATCGTAATTACGGCCGTTAGAATTATAAGTGTTAGGCACAGCTGCCAATAGTGTAGGCCCCAAACCCACATTGGTATTGAAGGTAAGTTTTTTACTGGCCTCAAAAGTTGAGAAAAGGTTTGCTTTTACACTTTGCGCACCAAAAAAGAAAGCTTCGTTACTGATGTATCATAATTGGCAGATAAGATGATTAGATGCTGCAATTCGCGGTTTGAGCGGATCTCCCAACCGGCAAGTGAACCCGAAACGCTAAGCATGTTTACTAACGAACTATCATCCTGCCCCATTTCAACATTGATATAAATATTACTGAACGGCGTGTGGTAATCCTTGTAGCGGTTACCATACATCAACTTTGCCCTTCCAAAAAGGCCTGTTTTTCCTTTCCCACTGCCGTTACCTGTTATACTGCTAAAACGGCGTAAGCCAACATCAAACTCAGCGGATACCTGCGACGAATCGCGGTCTCGCGGATTACCATACACCTTGCCCCATTTACCATCAAGCAAACGGTTCAGGCCGTTCATCGGGTTGGTTAAAAAGGCAGCTATCTCTTCCATTTGCCTGCCAAAACCTGTATGCCTGTTATTAACTATTTTGTTTGATAAGCGATAGCTCATCTCCCCTAAAACGATACCGCCGAAACTGGTATTTATAAAATCGTTGGGCGAAGGACGTTCATTTTCGCCGAAGGTTTCCCAAAAGTAACTTCCTGCCACCGCGGCTGGAGCAGATTGCCAAAAAGTATAGCCATTGCTCCTGAAAGCGCTAAAATATAAGCTCCCCTGATAAGGGTGTCCAAATTGATTGGTACGGAAAATATCTTTATCCCATTGCCAGCTGCCGGGGTTTAGGTTACGCCAGATGGTAGCACCCGTTACATTTGAATACGGCGCCTTAGCAATGAATTTACCATAGCTAAAAGGGATAGCTTGCGCCAGGCCCCACTCTGCCGCAGCCCTTCCAAAACGGTTTGTGGTATCTGGTACGGTACCAAAAAAAGGCGTGCGTTTCCTTGGGTCCTTTCCCGTAGTATCATTAATAAGTTTCTGAGCATCCTGCGCGCGTTGGGCGTATATTTTTATTGGGCCAACAAGGCTTGCCACTATTGACAAAAGGAAAACGCGGCTGAGTAAAAATTTCAATATCAGAGGCTTTAGCGTAAATAAATCAATAACATGGTGTTAAATAAATCACCGATAAAACCTATAAGTAATTATTGCCTAAAATAGTTTTTAAAATTTATCAGCAATGTGTCATTGTTTATTGTGTACTATCTGCTCATCAAGACCCCGGCCTTCCAGGGCAAGACCTATGTTCACCAAAAAATCGGCATCTACGTGATGATCATCGGCTGATTGCCACTTGCCCGATCTGTTAACGATCAGGAATCCTGAGCCGTTTTCATGGAGTATGCGGTAACCGTGCATGCCATTAAAGCTTTCTGGCTTTGCCTGCAAATGAAGCAAGACGCCTGTTGATGGATCTTTTACCTCTATTTTCATAGCTTTACTTTTAAACCGGCTAAATACGCACAACAGTAATGCCATTTACTCTATAATAACAAGCAAATATTTTTATTCAAAGGATATTTTGCTGTTAGGGTTCATTAAGTTTTTTTATTTTTGAAAGGGTATTAATAAGCTATAACAGATCAATTGGAGCCAACAGAAAGCACATTCCGGGAGATGGTAAACCTATCGCCGTTTCCTGTTTATTTATGTACCGGTGAAGATCTGGTTATAACCGTAGCCAACAACGCTACCTTAAAAGCTTGGAGCAGGGATGCGTCAGTTATCGGGAAGCCGATTGCTGTAGCACTGCCGGAATTGCGTGATCAACCATTTTTAGGTTATTTGCTAAATGTTTATCGCACAGGCCAGCCTTTCCATAGCGATATATCGCGCGTTGATATCAATGCAAATGGTGTTCTCCAGACGTATTACTACAAATTTAACTATTTGCCGATGCGTAACAGCGCGGGCGAAATTTACGGCGTTGCAGCATTTAATACCGAAGTTACCGAACTGGAACGTGCCAAACAGGAAGTAGAAGAAAGCCGCATGATACTTTACAACCTGGTACGGCAGGCCCCGGTAGGTATTTGTATCATAGGCGCAAATGACCTGGTGGTTGATGTAGTAAACGAATCGTACCTGGAACTTGTAGGTAAAAAGCGCTGGCAGGTAGAGAACAGAAACATTTGGGATGCTATACCCGAAGCTAAAGCATTTTATTCTCCGGTAATGGACCGGGTGATTGCCACCGGCGAAGCTTTTGTAGCACAAGAAGCCGAACTTATTTTGATACGCGATGGCATTGCCGAAAATGTTTTCGTAGATTTTGTTTACGAACCTGTAAGGCATTTTGACGGTACGATTAATGCCATAATGGTAATTGCTTTTGAAGTTACTGATAAAGTGTTAGCTCGCCGCGCCATTGAGGATATTGAAGAGCGTAATCGCCTGGCCATCGAGGCCGCCGAGATTGGCACCTTTGATTTTGATCTGGTGCACACTACAACTGTAACTTCCGATCGCTTCAACCAGATATTTGGCTTTGACGGACCTGTACCGCACAGGCTTTTGATCGATGCATTTCATCCCGAGGATAAACAGATACGCGAGCACGCACATGAGGAAGCATTGCGCAGCGGATATTTATACTATGAAGCACGCATTATATGGCCGGATGACAGCATGCATTGGATACGTGCACAGGGAAAGGTATATCGCGATAAGAACGAAAAGCCCGTACGCATGCTGGGAACTATATTAGATATTACCGAGTTTAAACGCTTGCAGCAACAGAAAGATGATTTTATAAGCGTTGCCAGTCATGAGTTGAAAACGCCTATGACTTCTGTAAAAGCATCCATACAGATACTGGACAAACTGATAAGGACAGGCACCAACCCTGACAAGATCTCTACATTTATAGACAAGGCTAACTCAAGCCTGAATAAGATGCAGCATTTGATAGAGAGTTTGCTCAATGTATCACGTATAAGCGCGGGGCAATTGGAGCTTTCAAAATCAAGATTCAACGTAACTGAAATGATCAATGAAAGTTGCGATTACGTTCGCGTGGCGGGAGACTACCAGGTAATTATAAAAGGAGATAAAGACCTTGAAATTGTTGCTGATAAGCAAAAGATAGAGCAGATACTGGTAAACCTGGTAAACAATGCCGTAAAATACGCGCCGAACTCAAAAGAGATCATAATCGAATTTACCAAACGAAAAACAACCATAAAAATATCGGTACAAGATTTTGGCGAGGGCATTCCTTACGATAAGATCCCCCACCTCTTTGAGCGTTACTATCGCGTAGATTCCACGGGAGTGCAATATTCCGGCCTCGGCCTGGGGTTGTATATCAGCGCCGAGATAGTAGAACGGCATGGTGGCAAAATAGGCGTTAACAGTGATGCCGGCCGCGGTAGTTCCTTCTGGTTTACGTTGCCTTTAGGCGATAGTTAATCCCAGATACCGTTCTTAGCTGTGAAAATAAAAGGCTCGCCGCCGGTTACCATAATGGTATGCTCATGCTGTGCTACAAAACCGCCTTTATTGCCCAATAGTGTCCAACCATCGGCCTGCGTTTCAGCAATGGTTGATTTAGTAGAGATAAATGTCTCAATTGCCACTACCGAATTCTTTTTGAAGCGTGTCATGTTAAACCTGTCGCAATAATTAGCAATCTCATGTGGTTCTTCGTGCAAACCACGGCCAATGCCATGCCCGGTAAGATTTTTTATTACGGTATATCCTGCTTTTTTAGCTTCAGTTTCAATCAACTTACCAATGTCAGACACCCTTACGCCACCTTTAATGTTGCTGATCGCTTTTTTTAAGATCTCCTTAGAGGCCTCAACCAATTTACCATGACCATGGATGTCTTCGCCTAAAATAAATGAGCCACCATTGTCGGCCCAAAAGCCGTTTAATTCAGCAGATACATCAATATTTACCAGATCACCTTCCTGCAGGATACGATTTACCGAGGGGATACCATGCGCAACTTCCTCATTAACACTGATACAAGTAAAACCCGGAAATTTATAGGTTAAGTACGGAGCAGAGTTTGCACCCATTTCTTCTAATAGCTGCCTGCCCAAGTCATCCAATTCTTTGGTGGAGATGCCTGGTTTAGCATGCTCACGCATCTTTCTAAGTGTTATTGCTACAGCGTCGCTTGCTTTTTGGATTCCTGCTTTTTCCTCTTCGGTTGATATTGACATTTTAGGCGTATTAACTGACTGCAAAGTTAACATTTAATACATTTTGCACCGTTAATCAGACGTCAGTTTATGACATATTTAGACCATCGAGGCATAAAATGCCCTTTAACTGTAAAACCAAACAAAGTTATATTGCTTTAGAGACTTCCTTATTAACCGTCATAGCGAACGTAAATGTAGTAAGGTGTTCTTCCGAATTCACCTGTAATTTACCGCCATGAGCCTTGGCGATCTCTGAAGAGATATACAGGCCAAGTCCTAATCCTTGCTGGTTAGGTGCTACTTCTCCCCTTGAAAAAGGCTGAAAGAGTTTCGACTTTATATTTTCAGGAATTTGCTTCCCGGCATTGCTTACGCTTATTTTAAATTCGTTATTGCAGCTGTCAACATTCATTACTACAGCGCTACCATCTTCGCTGTATGATAGCGCATTACCAACAAGATTTGATGCCATTTGAGCAATACGCTTCGCATCGCACCTTACATTTGCATCAAGGTTAAAGTTCGTTTCTATCTGCCTGTCCGGCCAAATCAAACGCAATTCATCAACCACCTGACCCAGGATCTGCTCAACAGGCTCACTATCGCTCAACTGCAACTTAATACCATCGCCGAGGCGGCCCCGTGCAAAATCCAGAATATTATCAATCAATGCCTTCATGCGATACGACGCATCCTGCAAAATATTGGCAAGGCGCTTGGTACGGTCATCAAGAGGCATGCGTAGCAGCAATTGTGCAACATTAAGAACTGCCCCAACCGGGTTACGCAGATCATGGCCCAAAATAGCTATGAATTGCTCGCGCAGCTCTGCGGTTTGTTGTTCTTCCAATAATTTAGAGGCCGAGTGATCAAGCTGGTCTAACACGTTAAGGTGAAAGGCTATCAGATCTGCCATCAACTTAAACATCTTTATCGTTTCCGGATTATTGAGGCGTGCAGGCTTTGGATCTATGGCGCAAAGCGTACCAAAAAACTCACCGCTTTTACGAAAAATTGGCATCGAGATATAGCTTTGAAAGCCATACATAGCGGGCGTGTGGTGGGCGGCAAAGTTAGGGTCTTCTGCAACGTGGTCTATAACCACCTCGTTGCCACTCTGACGTATCTCGTTACAGATGGTAGTTTCCAATTGCAGTTCTCCGCCGGGCTTTAAGCCAAAATTTATCTCATCGCGTACCGCGCAAGCAATCCATTTATCGTCGGTAACACGGGCAACAGCAGAAAAGCCCATGCCGGTGGTGCGGCATACCACCTCAAGAATTGAGGGTACCGCGTCTATACGCCCAATGGCGTCTATATCTGCCAGAATATTGTCCAAGGTTGATGTGTTGATAAATCCTATACAAGATAACCAAATAAAAATGAGAAAAGCAATTTTATAAATGTAATGATTGCAGCTTTTACCTTCTGGTTTTATGGTTTGTGGATGACAACTACTTACAAGCCAAAGTTTACTTTTGTGTTGTTAAAATTATGACTAAGAAATTTCTGCTTTTCCTAACCCTATCACTTTTTGCTGTAAGTACATTTGCCCAAACAGATTGGGTACTTAAATCTAATACTAACGGCATAAAGGTTTATGCAGGTAGCGTAGCCAATTCAAAATTTAAAGCTATACGGGTTGAGTGTATTTATAACGCCACACCCGCGCAGATAACCGCAGTTTTGCTTGATGTAAGCACCTGTACCGAATGGGTTTATCACACTAAATCTATTAAATTATTAAAGCAGCCTGCTGTTAACGAAGTGTATTACTATTCTGAAGTAAGCTTGCCCTGGCCTGCATCAAACCGCGATTTTACTGCTCATTTAACTGCCACACAGGACGCTGAAACCAAAGTAGTTACCGTTGACGGGCCAGCCGTAAATGGCTTGGTGCCAGTAAAAGACGGCATTGTTCGTGTCACCGAATCAGCAGGTAAATGGATCATTACCCCTCTTGAGGGCGGCAGATCAAAAGTAGAATACACCTTACATGTTAATCCCGCAGGCGCATTACCAGCCTGGCTGGTAAATATGTTTGCTACCGAAGGCCCAACTAAAAGCTTTGAGGGATTGCGCAGTCAATTACAAAAACCGCAGTTCCGTAATGTTAGCCTTGCCTTTATCAAAAATTAATCCTCCGGGCTATGTTCCAATTTCCTGATCACCTGTGCAGGATTACCCACCGCTAATGAATCGTCCGGGATATCCTTGGTAACTACTGCGCCTGCACCTATTACACAACGCTTACCAATTGTTACACCGGGACAGATAACGGCACCACCGCCTATCCAGCAATCATCACCAATGGTAATGGGTTTGCCATTCTCTTTGCTCCTTCTTAAAACAGCATCCAGCGGGTGCGATGCGGTATAAACCTGCACTGCCGGCGCAAAGAAAACATTGCTGCCAATTTTCACCTCGCTAACATCCAGCACCACACAATTGACGTTAAAATATACATTATCCCCTGCGGTAATATTGTAACCATAATCGGCGTGGAAAGGTGGTTCTATGTACAGGTTCTTACCAGCGTTAGGAATCAACTCAGCCAATATTTTATCGGTAGCCTCGCCTACTACAAACTCATCAACGTTGAGTTGTTTTAAAAGCTGCTTGCACCGTTTGCGATCAGCTGCCAGGGTAGGATCATTTGCCAGATAGTATTCACCGGCAATCATTTTCTCTTTTTCGGTCATGAGAACTATTGTTTAGAAAGCAATATATATAAATATCGTTAAGCGAGAAACAAAAAAGGCGAACAACCAACCGGTTATTCGCCTTTGAGAATTTATTAAACAATAAACGCTTACAGTGTAGCCATATCTATCACAAAGCGGTAACGTACATCACCTTTCAGCATACGTTCGTATGATGCGGTGATATCTTTAATATCTATCATTTCGATATCAGATACGATGTTGTTGGCAGCGCAGAAATCAAGCATTTCCTGAGTTTCTTTGATACCGCCAATGCCCGAACCGGCAACACTTTTACGACCACCCAGTAATGAGAACGGATGAATTGCGTAAGGTTTTGATGGTACGCCAACACACATCATTATGCCGTTAGTTTTTAACAAGGCAAGGTATGCATTCATGTCGTGCTCGGCAGAAACCGTATCCAGGATAAAATCAAATGAACCTGCTGCCGCTTTCATTTGCTCGGCATCTTTACTTACTAAAAAGTGATGCGCTCCCAATTTCTTTGCATCTTCTTCTTTGTTTGGCGATGTGCTTATTACAGTGACCTCGGCACCAAAAGCCACACCAAATTTAACGCCCATGTGGCCTAACCCACCTAAGCCTAATACAGCTAATTTATGGCCTTTGCCAACACCCCAATGGCGTAGCGGCGAGTAAGTAGTGATACCTGCGCAAAGCAATGGCGCGGTTGCAGCAAGGTCTACATCTTCAGAAATGTGCAAAACAAACTCTTCGCGCACTACGATGGTGTTTGAGTAGCCACCGTAAGTTGGGCGCGAACCATCGCGTTCCATACCGTTGTAGGTTTGGGTATTACCCTCAAGGCAGTATTGTTCAAGGTCGTTTTTACAGTTTTCGCAAACCTGGCAGGAGTCAACCATACAACCTGTACCGGCAAGGTCGCCCACTTTAAAGTTTTTTACATGGTCGCCTACTTTTACCACGCGGCCAACAATTTCGTGACCCGGCACCATCGGAAAAATACCAGGGAACCAATCGTTTTTGATCTGGTGAAGATCGGAGTGGCAAACGCCACAATAAAGAATGTCGAATTGCACATCGTGCGGGCCAACTTCGCGGCGTTCAAATTCCCATGGAGCAAGATCTGTTTCAGGGGTTTGTGCTGCGTAACTTTTTGCTTGGATCATAATGATGTTTGTTTTTCTAAGTTAGTTTTTCGTTATGCGATATTAGTGTTATACTATAATAAAAACGTAATTTGAATGCAATAAGGGGGATTTTCCTCAAATTACGTAAGCCGCAAACCGCTGGTTGCTGGCTTACGGCAATACAACAGTTTGCGGCTGATGTTGTTGTGGTTTTTTATACTTCTTCGGTTTCTTCTACTGTTGCAAAACCTGTAGTAGTACTTACCGTTCTCCAGCACTCCAAATCTTTGGTAATGGCACCCATTTTTTGATAAGCAAGGTCGTAAGCATCCTGACCAAGGAACAGGTGTAATGGTGCGTGATCTGATTCGGCGACGGTTATCATTGCCTCAGCAGCTTTTACCGGATCGCCGGCCTGGTTACCGTTTATCTGGTGCTGATGTGCAGATTGTACTTCGCGCACTTCTTTGTAGGCTGCAATCTCATTCTCCGGCGTGGCCAATGAATCGGCAGCCAGGAAATTGGTGCGGAAATATCCCGGAGACACTACCGTAGCTTTTATGCCGAATGGCTTTACCTCGGCACATAATGATTCTGTAAAGCCCTGCACGGCAAATTTTGTAGCACAGTAGATGCCAAAGCCGGGGAAGTTTCCGGTAAAGCCACCTATAGATGATATGTTAAAGATGTGACCCGAGCCTTGCTCCCTAAGGAAAGGCATTACCGAACGGATCACATTCAATGAGCCGAATACGTTCACATCAAAGTTCTCGCGAGCTTCAGCGTCGGTTAGTTCTTCAAGGCTGCCGGTAATTCCGTAACCAGCGTTGTTAACCACCACATCTACCCTACCGAAGTGTGCAATGGTTTTTGCGATACCATCAGCTACACTTTCTTCGCTCTTGATGTTCATCGCCAGGGGCAGGAAATCTGCATGTGTGCCTACTGCCTGTTCAAGATCATAAAGTTTACGTGAAGTTGCGGCTACTTTGTAACCATGTTGCAGCAGTTGTTTTACTAAAGTTAAACCAAGGCCTTTTGAGGCGCCGGTTACAAACCATATTTTCTTGTTGTTTTCCATGTTGATCGAGTTTGATGAGTGATTGATCTGTTAAGCGTTGTAAGCCATTGCGCGGCTCAACTCTTCATTAAGCTTAAATTCTTTCTCTAACCTGTCCAGTTTGTTCATGGCACGGTCGTAAGCGTCTGAGCCTAAGAGCAGGTATAACGGCGGATTCTCTTCTCCTGCCACTTCTATAATTGCTTTTGCTGCTTTCTCAGGGTCGCCGGCTTGCTGGCCGTCCATATTTAAATAGCGGGTATGCGTTTCACGTACTTCG
>JAESTD010000197.1 GCA_016763755.1 Mucilaginibacter sp. | reverse complement strand
TTAAAAATGAATAAATCATACTCAAAAGAAATAACTCGAGCTTGACAACCAGAACATTTGGGTATAAATATTTCACCAGGCCGAAATAATGCAAAAAAAGATTTCTGGTAAAATGGAATAGACTAAGACTCCAAACATAGTAAAGATCGGGTACATCTATCTGCATCCATCGGCAAATGGCTAAGCTAAAATAAGGGACCGTAGCATTTTCAATGGGTTGCTAAAAGCATTGTCTTTCGCTGAATACAATAAGTAAATAAATTTTTAAAGCTATCCAGCTGGTTATAGGCTTATACTTTTTTATGCTGTTATTTAACAGCATAAAAATCATTGAAAAACAAAATATGCTGGTGATAGTTATAAAGGTGATTGATGTTTTATTAACATCGGTTTTAGAAATTGGTTTTAACTAAGCCCTGGCATAGCCGGGGCTTTATTTTAAATTGCATATTGAAAATTGTTAGATCCGAACAATTATTACATCGCATCTGTTCATTACCTTAACCACTGTTCGAGACGATGCAGTTCCCCTATATCTTTGCATTTAAACAAAGAACAAAGACCTTTCGATCGTTTATATGTCTCTATTGAAGCAGGCCAATCAGGAGGCTTATCTGATCCACAATTCTTTTTGCCATTTGGATCCAGTCTCCGGAACTGCGATTGGTAAAGGCGAAATAAAGTTTCGTATCGATTTCTTTTAAGCACAAATAAGCCGCCTCATTAATTAATGATGCGGCTTGTCTACTATAATTGTATAAAGAATCAGTTCCGTGTAGCAGCAACGATTTGCGGTGTTTGCGTACCATTCAACTGATTCGAACTGTTAACCTGGCTGGCGTTAAAACCAGATACGCACTGCAGGTTAGTTCCGCTACAACCGCTGCCAGTCGGCGGTGTTTCCCCTTCACCCAGATAAGTCGCACCGGATTGCGGCACCGATTGAGATGGTGTACGGTTGGCAGTGATCTGGAACCATTTATAGGAGATCAGTTTAGCATTGTGTTTAGCAGGTGCAGTAAATGCGCTGGCGGCTAAAGCGATGGCAATGGCGGCAAAGCCCAAAAATTGTTTTTTCATTTTGATGTGAAGCTTTGTAGATCAAAAGCTCCAAAAACTTTAATTGATAAAAATTGAAAATTAACAGACCGGGTACAAACCCGGGTCATTTGAACGATGTTGCACTTTGCGAATCGTTCGATTTGCTATGACCTATGAAGACGCGTTCCTCCTTTCCCTGTTTGTTAAGTTTATAGCGTAGATATTTAACAGCAAAAAAAATAGGTTGAACCAGAAATGCATTGTCCATCCCATAGTTCTCAGCACCCCGCCACATGAACAGGGCACACGATTCAGCACGTTGAGTAATGCCAGGCTCACATATATGGTGAACGCAGTCAAGAGTAGCCCACTGATCCACAAGCCGGTCTTCCTGTACGCCGAAAATAGCAGTAAGCCAGCGAGCAATAGTTCGCCGATAGGCAGTAACCAGATCAGTATGTCTTTCAACCATGCAGGCAGTACCTGCATGCGCATTTGCATCCTGAAATCATTAAAGGCGATCAATTTACTGGCAGCTGTGTAAACATACAGCAGTATCAGCAATGCCGTTATGATCTCGATCAATTTTTTGGTTCTCATGTTCAAACTAAGTTCGGTCGCTTAGTTGTTCTTGTGAGTGATCATGATCACCAATTAGTTACGAAAAAATCACCACTTTTAGGAATATCAGCGTTCTCTACCGATCAACCTGCTGAGATTTTCTCGGGTCATATTAAGATACGAAGCGATGAGGCGCAATGGCACATTGCGAAACACTCCTGGTGATAGTTCGCGGAATTTGGAATAGCGTAATATGGCAGGCATATGGAGTAACCGCGTACGTATTGCCTCCCTGGCAAATTCCGTTCGGATCAGGTGAATGATAGCCAGTTTGATCTCAGGATATTCAGGAAGAAGGTGCTCCACGTCCTGTTGCGCGATCGTCCTGACCTGCGTATGTTGCAGCGATTCAAGGTAATCGTTCTCTGCATCCCGAGGCTTTCCGAGTAGTAAAAGCGCCTCTCCGGGAACAAAGAAACCTATGGAGACCTGAGCACCCTGCTCATTGATGTAATAGCGATGCAATAGGCCTTCCTCAATAAACAAAAGTTGTGGCGGCGTATGAAAGCCACTATGCCGGACCTGTCTGTTGCGAATTATCTCGGAACCTGCAATACCACGCAATTCATCCAGCAAAACAGGCCGCATATGAGGCAGGGAAGATAAGTATTCGTTGAATTTATTTGTGGCCATATGCTTTTAACTGTATCCTTAGATGCTGGAAAAAGCCTGTAAAGGAAATGCATAAAAGTTACATAAGTGGTGACATGAAATAGTATTAAATCAATTTTAAATTATTATTAAATCATCTGTCCATGTCACCACTTTCGATTTATTCGAAAATTAAGTTTAGGTTTTAAAGCCTAACACCATGAAAAAAATTGATTTTAATAAGGCAAGTTTCAGGGATTTTGAGAACATTCCTGAAATGGACGCCTTTGCAACTGCTAGTTATTTCCAAGAGTACCTGGATTTTCTTCGCGTAAACGGACATCTCAATTATCGTATCGAATCCCGAAGCCCGGTCGGGCCTGAAATGGATCTTATGTTACCAGGAGATGATAAGCCAACGCGTTCCGTCTGCCTCGTATCCAATGATTACCTGGGATTCAGCCAGCATCCTAAGATCAAACAGGCTGTAGCCGATGCGGCCTTGCGTTTTGGTACCGGTTCCGGAGCGTCGCCAGCTATTGGCGGACATTTCATCTATCACCGTCAGTTGGAAGAAAAGATCGCCGCCTTTTACGGACGTGCGGATGCCATTCTTTTTACGACAGGTTATACGGCCAACAGCGCAACCCTGCAATGTCTTTTGCACCAGGAAGATCTGGCCATACTGGACATGGCGGTACATGCGAGCGTTTATGAGGGCTGTATCCGGACCAATACAAAACAATTCCTGCATAATAATCTCGAACACCTGGAACAGATCCTCAGGTCGGCCCAGCACACTTACCGCACGAGATTTGTGATCGTTGACGGCGTTTACAGTCAGGATGGTGACATTGCTCCGCTTGATCAGATCACCGAACTTGCACATCAGTACGGCGCCTATGTAATTGTAGACGATGCCCATGGTATCGGCGTTACAGGAGCGACCGGTCGCGGTGTGGTCGAACAGTTTTGTCTATTTGAGAAAGTGGACATTATTACCGGCACTTTCAGCAAGGCACTTGGCTGCATAGGCGGATACGTAGTTGCCAGGCCAGAGATTGTCAATTATCTCAAATATCAGGCAAAGCAACATCTCTTTTCGACCACAGCTACACCTGCGATAGCAGGCATTATCCGCGCCATTGACCTTATAGATGAAGAGCCTGAATGGCGAACCAGGTTGTGGACGAACATTGAGTATTTAAAATCAGGGCTCAAAGCACAGGGGCTTAATATCGGTACGACTGCGTCGGCTGTGATACCAGTAAAGATCGGTGATATTCCTAAAACCCTGGAGACGGGCAGGCTGCTGCTAAGGGCGGGTATCTTCGCTAACCCCATCATGTATCCGGCGGTCTCGAAGAAGGATGCGAGAGTAAGGATGAACATCATGGCGACTCATACCCAGGCTCACCTGGATAAAGTACTGAAAGCTTTTCAACAAATAGACAAACAATTAAACTTAAAAAAATGATCGATCAACAGATAGATAAGCTCTATAATGCAATGGATGCTTCACTTTCTGAGGCGACCATTAATCAACAATCCCAGGTAGAACAATACCGTGAATCCATATTGATCTGTAAAGAAGCGATGAACAAATTAAAAATGTTGATCACCATGCACCAATTCATCGACCAGGAAGAGGAGATCCGGTTCTTTCGGGAGCAGAAGCCAAAATTTTACAGCAAATACATCTATTTTATCAGCGTCTATAATTTTCTGATGCAACAACCCGCCGGAGGCGAAGAGAGCTACCGCAGCTATATTCAGTTTCACTTATCTGACCTGCAAAGGTTCTTTAATTGGAACAAGGCTTTTTATCAATATTACCGGTCAGGCAGCAGGCATCTAGATCACCTGTATTTTACAAGGGGTAGTTTTGATGTCCATATGGAGTTGGAGGACTTTGAGGAGGACGAACAATACTCGACGAGTCACGACTACAAGTTGTCCAAACTAATGGCTAACGAAAGATTCGGGGAGTTCCTTCAACTTGAACTGGCCAAACACCAAATGCATGAGAACGGCTCCCCGGCGAATCAGGAACTGTTTCCATTCAGTCACCCGGCCTGGACCGCAGGGCAGATCGATGCTGTCGAACTGATATACGCACTTAAAGCTTCCGGCGCCGTGAATAACGGAAATATCGACATTGCAGAGCTGACTGCAATTTTCGAATTCGTTTTCCAATTTCAGATCAGGGATGCTTACCACACCTTTACAGATATTGGTAACCGCAAAAAGGAAACTTCCGTATTTCTAAAAAAGCTCTCCGACTCCCTGTATAGGTGGATCGAGGATAAGATAGCTTCATAGGACATAAAACAGAAGTGTATTCTACCGGAAAAGCCGCTGCATACAACAGCGGCTTTTTCATAATCTCGGTTAGATTATAAATAGTACATTAAAACACATCAAAATGCCCTAAATTAATTCCCACCTTGGGTTAAAGGGTGTAAGCATCGGATATAAATCGGTACACATTTGCTTTCAACAAATAAGAAAGCATATGTTACAGCACATTTCCTGGCATCATTATATAAGTGCCATATCAACCCTGACCATATTATGGTATTTATTTGTCGGCTTAAAATTTTACCGGTCAGCAATCTTTCACTTTCTCGGATTTAGGCCATCAAACGCAACCGGCATCCCTCAACTCTTCGCTTCCCCGGCTATAACGGTAATGGGTGAGGCTAAGACTGAGGAACTTAACAGATCCGCCGATGCCGAAGAATTTCAGTTTTCTACAGTTGAGCCTGATGACATCAGCGACCAGACTACACCGCGTGGTCCTACAGATGACCTGACCGAAGAAGGCCGGCAATTGATCGATGTTGCAGTCGCGATGAATAAGCCGTTGTTTATCTCACTTCTTCAGACCCTCTACCAAAAGTTTTCTGCCTGTGAGGGCGAGATCAATCACGACAAAGTGTTTGCCGAACTCTCCAGCTACGCCGAAGAGCGCCTGCCTTTTACCATTTCCCCTGAAGAGTGGCCACGTTTTATCGCCTAATATATAACCTCAAAAAATAAAATGCTATGAAAAAGAAAATGCAATTGCTTTGCAGCCTTTTGCTGCTGACCCTGACCGCTGCGGCCCAGGATGGAAACGCCGGGATCACCGAGGCGACCAACCAAGTTAAGGGCTATTTCGATACTGGTACAAACCTGATGTACGCCATCGGGGCCGTAATTGGTCTTGTAGGAGCGGTCAAGGTCTATAAGAAATGGAGTGACGGTGAACACGACACCGGGAAAGTGGCTTCCAGTTGGTTCGGGGCCTGTATCTTCCTGGTGGTCGTCTCTACTGTTCTCAAATCATTTTTTGGTGTATAAGATTCAGACCGATGTATCGCATTAATAAGGGAATCAATCGCCCCATCGAATTTAAAGGATTGAAAGCTCAATATATCTGGTACCTGGGTCTCGGACTGGTAACCCTGCTCATTTTATTTTCCGTGCTTTATGTGGTAGGTGTGACGGTATACTGCTGTATCCTGGTCATTGCCATTCTAGGTAGCGGACTTTTTTACAAAGTCTACGAACTGAGCCACAAATACGGTGAACATGGATTAATGAAGCTAAATGCCAGAAAGTATATACCCCGCTACCTGAAATTTAAATCAAGGAGAATTTTTTATGAAAAATGCTGAACAGGTTTTTCCGATCTATAAGATCGAACACGATACTTTGCTTTCCATGCAGGGTGACCTGACTCTTACTTACGAACTGACCTTACCGGAACTGTTTACACTGTCGAATGACGAGTACCTGGCATTTCACCAGACCTGGGTTAAAGCGATCAGGCTATTACCTAAAAACAGCATTTTTCATAAACAGGACTGGTTCGTGACCTCAAATTATGAAGCGAGGTTTGGTAATACCACCTTTTTAAGCCATGCCAGTGAACGCTTTTTCAATGAGCGGCCTTACCTGGACCATCATTGCCTGGTGATGCTGACAAAGTGCCCGGATAATTATCGTCCTATAACTTCAGCAGCAAGTAGTCTTTTTCGAAAGCACCTTGCGCCGGATCATACCAAATCAACTGAACGTTTTAAAGAATTTATAGATAGCGCCGGTCAGTTCAAGCGTGTACTAGAAGACAGCGGACTCGTTAAGATCAGACGTCTGCGAAATGATGAGTTAAGCGGTACGCTGGTTACGCCGGGCATATTGGAACAATACTGTTTTTTGATAACGAAAGACGATGATCCGATGTTAAAGGATATCCATTTGAAAGATGAGATCAAAATAGGAGAAAATCACTGTCAACTGTTCACCCTATCGGATGCGGACTGCCTGCCGGCCTTATGCGGTCCGAGGATCACCTATGATCAATACAGTACAGATAAGACCAAGTTCAGCACGGGATTTGCCAGCCCAATCGGTGCGTTGCTGGACTGCGACCATATCTATAACCAGTATCTATTCATTGAGGATCCTGGAAAAACCATCAAAAATCTGGAAGCGAAAAAGCTACGGCTTCAATCGCTATCCGCATACTCACGGGAGAATGCTATAGGACGGGACGCGACCCAGGATTTTTTGAACGAAGCGATCAGCGAGCAGCGCATGCCGGTCAAAGCGCACTTCAATATATTGGCCTGGACCGATATTACCGATCGGTTAAAAGATGTTAGAAATAAGGTCAGCTCTGCGCTCGCACAGTTAGACGCGCAACCTAAAATGGAAACCGATGGTGCGCCGCAGATCTGGTGGGCGGGACTGCCCGGCAACTCCGCCGCTTTTCCGCTTAATGACACCTTTGACACCTTTGCGGAGCAGGCCTGCTGTTTCTTCAATCTGGAAACAAATTACCGTTCATCGGTATCACCCTGCGGTATCCGGCTTGGAGAAAGATTGTCAGGCAAGCCGCTGCATGTTGACCTGAGCGATGAGCCGATGAAAAAAGGCATCACTACCAATCGGAACAAGTTTATTCGAGAATCCTGGAAAAAAACCCCACTGCACACATTGTGCTCAACAATTTGGCCAAC
>JAESTD010000196.1 GCA_016763755.1 Mucilaginibacter sp. | reverse complement strand
TGTTTTTAATAAAATATCGAACACGAAAAAAGTTTTTAAAAAAATTATAAAGTTTATGTTATTTTAAAAATAATATACTAAGTTTGATATACCAAGTACCCTAATTGATGATTATTGTAAAAAAGCACGACCTGTTAAGGAAAGAGCTTATTAAACAGTTTTATTACGGTAAACGCCTAACGCTTACCGAATTGAGCAAGCTTACCCATAAGAGCTTGCCACTGGTTACCAACACGGTCAATAGTCTGGTAGAAGAAGGTTACGTTCAGGAGCACGGGTTAGCACCATCAACGGGTGGTAGGAGAGCGCTTTCATTTTTACTGAGCGACCAATTGCAGCGATACATTGTTGCCGTAGCGATAGATCAGTTGGTTACGCAGGTAGTGATCTACGATATGATGAACAAAATCATGATCACTCCCGAAAGTACAGAGATCACCCTGTTTAAAGACGACCCGGCGGTGTTAACTGAAATTACCGGTTTTATAAAAAATTACATAGTACGTTCAGGCATACCGGCTCATCAGATACTTGGTGTAGGTATAGGCATGCCGGGCTTTGTTAACGCTGTTGAAGGCATTAACTACACGTTCTTAAAACCTGATGGTGATACCAGTCTTAAAAAACACCTGGCAACCGAGTTGGGCCTGCCCGTATTTATTGACAACGACTCCAGCTTGATCGCCCTTGCCGAATTGAAGTTTGGGGTAGCTAAAGATCTTAAGGATGTGCTGGTTGTTAATGTTGGCTGGGGTATAGGCTTGGGCATGGTGGTAAACGGTAGCCTTTTCAGGGGCCACACCGGGTATGCAGGCGAGTTTAGCCATATCCCGCTATCGGCAACCAACAAGATCTGCTCATGCGGTAAACGCGGTTGCCTTGAGGTTGATACCTCGTTGCTGGTGATGATAGAGCGCGCCAAAGCCGAGATGAATAACGGTACCAGCTCGAGCATGGAGAAGCTTTATAAAAAGAAAGGCGAATTACCTGCTGACGAGTTTCTGCAAGCAGCACGCGCAGGCGATCCGTTAGCGGTATCCATTATTTCTGATGCAGCCTTTTTGATAGGTAAAGGGATTGCCACACTGATACATATAATGAACCCGGGCCTTATTGTGCTAAGCGGAAGCGGCGCTATAGCCGGTAAAATTTTGATGGCACCGATACAGCAGGCTATTAATGAGTTTTGTATACCCTGGCTGGCCGAGCAAACCGAGATAGAGGTATCTCAGCTTGCGGCTGATGCCAAACTACTGGGGTCGGCAACCCTGGTGATAGAAAACTGCAATTTTAATTAACATACAATCAATCCACCCTGAATATTAACCTTAAACTCCTTAAAAATGAAGCAAATGTACTTAAGATGTACAGCCGTATTGTTTTTCAGTTTGATGACAATTATGGCCTATGCACAAAAAACGGTTACCGGTAGGGTAACTGAGAAGTCTGGCCAGGCCGCGCCGGGCGTAAACGTTACCGAAAAGGGGACAACACACGGCACTACTACCGATATTAACGGTAAGTACAGCATTAGTGTTAAACCTGGTGCGGTTTTAACGTTTTCTTTTATTGGTTTTAAAACACAAGAAATTACAGTGGGCGACGGCTCAACCATCAACGTGGTTATCGAGAGCGGCGAGAGCGCCCTTAACGAAGTTGTGGTAACTGCATTAGGTATTAAACGCGAAAAAAAATCGCTGGGTTATGCCGTGCAGGAAGTAAAGGGTCAAACTTTAACTGACCGCAAAGAGCCGAACATTATTAACGCATTAAGTGGTCAGGTTGCAGGTCTGCAAATTTCACGCTCAAGCAACGGCCCAGGTGGTTCGTCACGCATCACCCTGCGTGGTAATAACTCGTTAACCGGAACAAACCAACCTTTGATCGTTGTTGACGGTACCCCACTGGATAACTTTACAGGTACGGAGAACAATGATTATTACAATCCAGGTAGAGACATGGGTAACGGTTTAGCCGATATCAACTCTGATGATATCGAAAACATCAGTGTTCTTAAAGGCCCTGCCGCCGCAGCACTTTACGGTTCAAGAGCTGGTAATGGTGCAATTTTAATCACCACTAAAACTGGTAGGTCACAAGCCGGCTTAGGTATTACCCTTACCTCATCTTTTGGTTTCGAAAGTATTTTTGCGCGCCCTAAATACCAAACTCAGTTTGGACAAGGTACTGGTGGCGGCTTTGTAAACACGTCAGATGCAAGTTGGGGTGAAAAAAATGCTGGACAGACCCGCACTGGATTAGATAACAGTACTTTTCAGCAAAATTACAACGATAATATCGCCAATTATTTTCAAACAGGTTTACAGTCAATGCAGGGTATATCGTTGCAGCAGCAGTATAAATCAACTTCAGTATATACATCATACAACCGTTTAGATGATAAAAGCTATATCCCCGGTGCAAAATTGATTCGTAATAACTTAATGGCACGTACAGTTAGCAAATTTGGTCCTGATGATAAATGGACTATTGATACAAAAGTGCAGTACATTAATTCAATTGCACAAAATCGCCCTCAATCAGGCTATAACTATAATAACTATTTTTATTATCTGTCAACGCTTCCTAACTCAATTGATATTACCAGATATAAAAATCCTTTAAATAGCGCAGGGAATATGGCCTGGTGGCATGATGGCCCGGATTTGAACCCATATTGGGCAACAAAATACAGCCTGAACCAAGATGCCAGGGACAGATATCTAATGAACGCAAATGTTAAATATCAGTTTAACAGCTGGTTAAGTGCAGAGGGTCGCGCAGGTATCGACAAATACACAGTTAATTCAGATAGCAGGCTGTATGCAGGTGCGCCAGGTGTTACAGGTGGTTCTTACAGCGTTGGAAAGTCGGCATTTACTGAAGCCAATTACAGCGGATTGTTAACTGCTAAAAAAGATAATCTTGTTGGTAAATGGGGTTTTGTAGCAACTGTGGGTGGCAACATTATGGCTCGCCAAAGTTCTTCTCTTGCCGCTGGTGCTGGTACACTAAACGTTCCAAACTTATTTAGTATTGGTAACGCAGTTGGCAACCCAACCTATTCAGAGAGTCTAAAACGTCACAACATCAATTCTGTATTAGGGTCATTAGGTATTAACTATGATCAGTTCCTGTTCTTTGACGGTACAGCACGTAACGATTGGAGCTCGGCATTAAGTACAGCAAACAGGTCATATTTTTATCCATCCGTAAGTACATCATTGGTGTTTTCTGAGTTACTTAATAAAAGCGGTAGCCTGCCATCATGGCTTTCTTATGGTAAAGTGAGAGGTTCATTTGCTGCTGTGGGTAACGACATGGATGAATATCAGCTAACTAACACTTATGTAATAGGTAAAGATCCACTGGGTAATACAACCGCAAGCCGTAATGACGTTTTATTCGACCCTAATGTGCGGAGCGAACTTATCAAAGCCTATGAGGCAGGTTTAGAGATGCGTTTCTTTGATAGCCGCGTAGGTTTCGATCTGAACTTTTATAAACAAAACGCTACCAGACAATTAATTAATCTACCGCTGGATAATTTGAGTGGTTATTCAGCAATGAAGATCAACGCAGGTAACATACAGAATAAAGGTATAGAGTTAATGGTAGATGGGAAAGTTTTCAGAAGCTCAGAAGGCTTTAATTGGAATATTATGGCAAACTTCTCCATGAATCGGAACGTAGTGAAAGAAATTACTTCTGATGTCACTAAATATGCTTTGCCTGGAGGTTCATACGACAACGTTGCCGTTATAGCAGAAGCTGGGCAAATGTTTGGAACTATTTATGGAACAAGATTTACGCGCGTAGATGACGCCAGCAGCCCTTACAACGGTAAGCTGATATTAACGGAGCAAGGTTTACCTAAAACAGACGATGTCAAATATAACTTAGGTAACCAGCAAGCTTCAAGTTTATTGGGGGTAACTAACTCGTTCAGCTATAAAAATATTAATTTCTCGTTCCTCATAGATGCACGTTTTGGAGGCAAGATGTTCTCAGGTACTTTGCAAAAAATGCAGGCTCTTGGTACTTCAAACTTAACCGTAGTTAATGGCGATAGGAAAGATTTTAAAGTTGATGGTGTGATATTGAATCCAACAACCAACCAATATGAACCTAATACAATTGCTGTTTCACCTCAAAACTATTGGGCAGCAGTTGCCGGGCGGGGTAACCTGGGTATAACTGAAGCTAACTTGTACGATGCATCAAATATTCGTGTCAGAAACGTACAATTAAGCTACGATCTTTCTAAAAGCCTTTTAAGAGGGTCAGGTATACAACGTGTGAGAGTTGGAGTATCAGCGAATAATGTGTGGTTGATTAAGAGCCACATGAATGGTATGGACCCTGAGTCAGTTTTTGGCACCTACACCAGTGCAACCGGCTTTGAAAGTGGTAGTGCACCTACAACACGCACTATTTTGCTTAACTTAACAATAGGCTTTTAATTAACTTTAATCAAGAAAATTCATTGAATATGAAATCAATAATAAAAAAGTCAGGCATAGTGCTATTAGCAATCTCAATGCTGGCTTCATGTAAAAAATTTGATGAGATAAATACCAACCCGTTTGCTGCAAATGGCGATCAGGTTCAAACCGAATATTTCATTAATAACTCAATCATAGGGGCACAACAAGATCCTGGCTTATCTGAGCGTATGTTTATCCTTTACTGGGTACCGGGAGGCCATGGTCTACAAGATGAGGATGGCGAAACATTTTCACAAGGCTCATACGTTGATGACTGGGCCTCTGAATATTACCGTCAGTCATCACAATGGCAAAACAACATTAACACCGCTATAAAAATCGGTAATGATCAAATAGCTAAAGGCACTTCTAAACTATACACACAAAACCTAATACAGGTTGCCCGTATATGGAGAGCTTATTTGATGAGCGAGTTTTCTGATACGTTTGGCCCAATGCCTACCGACGCCTTCCAGGGTGTAAACCCCGAATTTAAAGATGTAAAAACCGTTTACTACTTTACATTAAGCGAACTTAAAGACGCAGCTGCCAAGCTAGATCTTTCGGTAACCACTCCAACAAATGTTAAAAGCGAAGACCCGGCTTATAGTTACGATTACGCAAAATGGCGCAAGTTTGCCAATTCTCTGCGTATGCGTTTGGCTATGAGGTTATCAGAAGTTGATGGCCAGAAAGCACAATCAGAATTTGAAGATGCCGCTAAAGGAAGCGACTTTATCAAAGATGCAACTGATATATTTAGCGTAACCGAATCTAAAGGGTGGGATGCGCTTTCAAGCGTCTTCCGTCGCGAGTCATCATGGATGGGTTTACCTATCTCAGCTACTTACAACAATTTGGCTGTTGGCCTGGGCAGTATTAAAACAGCTGATCAGTTAGGTGCTGATTTCCAGTCGGCAATTAAACCGGCAAATTGGATAGGCCAGCGCTATACAGAGCAAATGGCTACTAAAACCAACGATCCGATGGCGGGTTACTGGTTAAACGGTTTGCCAAACACTATTGACCCACGCGCTTACAAAATATTCAGCATACCGGGCACTTCCACAACAGATCCTCTGTATCCGGCAATCGGTACAAGCTTTACAACCTCAACCGGCAAGCTAAAAAACGCAGCGGGTGCAGATGTTAAAGTATTGGATGCTAAAAATACCTGGAACGCAAAGGTTGACGGTAACTGGGGTGCGAAAGTATCGCGTAACGCAGCTATAACTACCAACGGCTGTAAGCCGTTGATGAATTTAACTTACCGTGGCGGCAATAACCGCAGGGTATTCTTTGGAGCCTGGGAAACTTATTTCTTACTGGCAGAGGCTGCAGAACGTGGCTGGAACTCACCGGTTGGTGCACAAACCGCGTACGAAACCGGTATTGATAAAAGCTTTGAATACTTTGGTACTTCAGCTAACGCATCAGCCTACAAAGCATCTACCGACTACAACCGCGTAGGTACTTCGGTAGCGTGGAACCACACTGTTGAGCCATCAGCAACACATACTATGAATTACGAAGATGGTATAACCGGTGCGGCCGGTACTGTGGCGGTAGCTTATCCTAAAAATGACCTTTACAAATCAGGTTCGGTTAAAAACGACCACATGACGAAGATCATGACCCAGAAATATCTGGCTCAATTGCCATGGTTACCACTTGAAACCTGGAGCGATCACAGAAGAACAGGCTTGCCATTCTTTGAGAACCCTGCTGTAGAGGATATCATGACCGATCTGCCCGATCTTACAGGATCAAATTACATGACTGCAAGTGTTAAATTTTTGCCGCAACGTGTAAAATATCCATCAAATTTACGAAACAGTAGTCAAACAGGGTATAACCAGGCTGTTTCTGCTTTAGGTGGTGCCGATGCGGTGTTAACACCACTGTGGTGGGCAAAACACTAAGAACTTATATTTGATTGAGGTTTAGTTGAAGCTGACCCGGTTCGCCGGGTCGGCTTTTTTTATGCTTTTTGGACGAGTTGTAAAATAAACATATGCCGTGGTACGGTTGGGCACACTTTGGTAAATAAGGCTTATTATATTGCCCTATTATATCCTTAACCAATTATGAGAACCTTTTGCAGTAAGCTTATCCTTACACTATTTGGTGTATGTACTTTGTTTAACCTATCAATAGCCCAAACCGCTAAGAAAACGGGCGATGGCCAATTTATCCACAACGCGACAACCGACTGGAAAGCCGAGTGGATAAAAATTGGATACGCCGAAGACAGCGTAATCCATCCGGCACAATACTTTCAAAAAGGGTTTAAGCTTGATGGCAGCGTTAAATCTGCCAGGTTGTTTATAACCGGCCGGGGATTGTTTGAGGCGCAGCTTAACGGCCGCAGGGTGGGTAATGCTTACCTAACCCCTGGCTGGACCAGTTATAACAAACGCCTGGCCTACCAGGCTTGGGATGTTACCGGCATGCTTAAAAAGGGCGAAAACGCATTGCAGGTTACTTTAGGTGATGGGTGGTATCGCGGTGCTTTGGCGTTTGAGAACAGACGAAATTATTTTGGCAAAGAGCTTTCACTGCTTTGCCAGTTAGAGGTCACTTACACCAACGGACAGAAGGCTTTAATAGCGTCTGACGATAGCTGGAAAAGCGGCGAAGGGCCTATCCGCGCCTCATCAATTAACAACGGAGAAGCCATTGATCATAACCGCGAACTACAAGTAAATAAACCTGTAAAAATTGCTCAGCCCTATAAAGGTATGCTGGTGCCTACAGAGAGCTATCCGGCAATAAAACACGAAGTGTTTAAACCGATAAAAGTGATCACCACACCTAAAGGCGAAAAGGTTTTGGATTTTGGCCAGAACCTGGTGGGTTGGGTAGAGTTGAAGGTAAAAGGTAAGAAAGGCGATACCATCACGCTCAAGCATGCCGAAGTATTAGATAAGGCAGGCAATTTTTATGTAGCAAACTTGCGTGGTGCATTGGCTACGTCTACCTATATTTTAAACGGCAAGGGCGAAGAATATTTTGAGCCTCATTTTACATACTTCGGGTTTAGGTATGTTGAGGTGAAAGGTTTGCAGGGCGATTTAAACCCTGATGACTTTAAAGCCGTTGCTCTGTATGCAGATATGCAACCTACCGGAACTTTTGAATGCTCAAACCCTATGCTGAATAAGTTGCAGCATAACATTGAGTGGGGGCAAAAGGGTAACTTCCTTTATGTACCCACCGATTGCCCACAACGGGATGAACGCCTGGGTTGGACGGGTGATGCCCAGGTTTTTGCCCGTACCGCAGCCTATAATTTTGATGTGCAGCACTTTTTTAAACAATGGATGGCCGATGTGGCTTTAGATCAGCGTAAGGATGGTGCCGTTAACTTTGTTGTACCCGATATTTTAGACGGGGCAGCAGGCAGCGCCGGTTGGGGAGATGTATCTACTGTAGTACCATGGACTATGTATCAGGTTTACGGCGATACATCCATCTTGCACCAACAGTATGAATCCATGAAAAAATGGGTTGGCTTTATGACCAGCAAGAGCACCAATGACCTTTGGAATAAAGGTGGCCACTTTGGCGATTGGTTAAGCTATCGCTCGCCCGATGATGACGGTAGTGACGCCATTACTGATAAATATGAGATAGCACAATGCTTTTACGCGTACAGCACACAGCTGCTGATCAACACTGCCCGTGTGCTTGGTAAAACAGACGATGTTGCCCAGTACTCGGCTTTGCTTGATCGTATAAAAGCTGCTTACCGTAAAGAGTATACAACTTACAGCGGCCGTATTCTCAGTAATACTCAAACCTCTTATGTGCTGGCCTTGCAATTTGATATGCTGTTAGAGAAAGACCGCGCTACAGCGGCAGGTTACCTGGTAAATAATATCAAAGCTTACGGCCACCACCTTACAACAGGTTTTTTGGGCACGCCATACTTGTGCCATGTATTAACCCGTTTTGGCCACACTGACGAAGCATACAAGCTACTACTGCAAGATACCTACCCAAGTTGGCTATATCCTGTTAAAATGGGCGCTACAACGATTTGGGAGCGTTGGGATGGAATAAAGCCCGACAGCACTTTCCAAACCACCCGTATGAATAGTTTTAACCACTATGCCTACGGCGCCATAGGCGATTGGATGTACCAGCATATTGCCGGTATACAGGCAGGTAGCCCCGGCTACAAGCAAGTGATCATTCGCCCCGAGCCGGGCGGCAAGCTTACCTGGTGCAAGGCTTCATTCGTAAGCCAGCAGGGTAAAATTGTGGTCAACTGGAAGATAGATAATGGCCATTTCATCATCGATGCCATTATCCCAAAAGGTAGTACGGCAATCGTTTACGTGCCTGATGCAGATGGTAAAAATGTACAGGAAAAAAAGGTTACCGCGGGTAGTTACCATTTTAGTAACTAATAAAAAAGCTCCCGAAATATTCGGGAGCTTTTTTGTTTTACCTGACCGTTAATGCCTCGCCTTCAAAAGAAATGCCAGGCCAACCGTTAAGAATAAATTGCCTTATGTTCTGATGATCGGTGCCGGTTGGGTTATCTAATACCGACTGATAATGCTCTGCAAACAAATACAGGGTATCTCCCTGGTTTAAGCCATTCAGCATCGCAAACGCAAATACTTTGGCGCTGCCTTGGTTTTGAGTTGCTTCGTTGTAAGCCTCGCCGTTTTTAAAAGCCGTAGGCTGATATTGGTAGTAGGTTTCTATAAATTTTAATACATCGCTAAATGGCAATGCATTTTGTTTAAGGTTATCAAGTAAACTT
>JAESTD010000195.1 GCA_016763755.1 Mucilaginibacter sp. | reverse complement strand
TTGCCGCAATCGCTAATATTGCCATCAACCTCAACTAATTCTGCTCCATACAACCGGCATTCATTTTTAAACAATTGTGGTGTTAATCTGGGCATGTAAACAACTGCTTTCATCTGTGCCCGCGACGCATAAGCAGATAGCGCCCCGCCCGCGTTACCGGCGGTTGGTATGGCAATGGTTGTTACGCCCAACTCTTTTGCTTTAGATATAGCCATGCTTATCCCCCTTGCCTTAAAGGATCCTGTTGGGTTACCGGCTTCGTTCTTAAAAAACACGTGATTATCACGCGTATGTTCAGGCTGGTTAACTACCGGCATCAACGGCGTAAAACCTTCGCCCATCGAAACGATGAATTGAGGATCGATAACCGGCAACATCTCGTGGTAGCGCCACATATTTGCCGGGCGGCCTTTTAATACCTCTTTATTTAAGCCCGCCGAAGTATCGTACTGTGCAAATAGCGTGCTTTGGCAATCCGGTGCTTTACAAACTGTATTTAGTTCTTCGGCAGAATAGGTTGCCCCGCATTGTGGGCATTGCAAATGGGTTAGAAAAGTATTGGTTCTCTTAAGGGTAAGTGAGCTTTCCATAATGTTTAATGCGCTGGCAAGGTATCAACATTGGTTGTGATGGACAAATAATGTTAGTAACGTTATCGTGAGCTAATATCTATGTGGAAGAAATTAAACAAGCTGGTCTTTTGCATTATACTTTTCATGTGGAAAATGGTGCAACTGTTTATACCGGGAGCAATGGCCATCAAATTAGTGGCGATGCCAATTATGAACTGTTAGATATTTATCCATCCGCAAACGCAGAAGTACTATATTATAATATCAGTATGCATCAAGCGGGCCATTCAGATTTTATTACATTTTGTAAGCAAGTTGCGGCCTGTGATGTAGCCACCTGGGTGGTAAATACCCAAAATATGTTTTGCACATATTATGATAAAGCCGGTAATAAAATGCTTGAAGAACCTATACCTGCTTTATAAAACAAAAGGCCCGTTTTAAAACGGGCCTTTTGCGTAATTAGTTAACCTCATAAACACTTGCTGATAACTTATAATTTTCAGACCCTGCTGAGGAATTTAAGGTTACTTCAGGTATATCTATTTTAATTTTACCATTGTCGGTAATGGTAACCTGGACTGTTACACTGCCCGTTTCATTATAAGCAAACGTAGACCCCGATGTTCCGGCGGTGGCAGATACTGCTACTTCATTAGTTCCTAAACCAGAGCCTAAGCCCTGCACCAGTGTGTATGTCCCTGCTGTTTGAGGCAACGCTTTAAAGTATACGGTTAAGGTACCCTCTCTGCCTTTGTTTGAATCTGTAAAAGTGATCTGACCTGCTGCATTACCTGATGCCGCAGTTCGTGATGACTTTACAGTAGAATGCACGAGTCCGTTAAATGTCCATGAACTATTTGAAATGACAGGATTTTCTTCATCTTTAGTACAGGCGGTAAATAAAATAGCTATTGCAGCTACAAGTAGGGTTAGTTTTCTTTTCATAAATAATGATGTTTTGGTAAGATACGGGCCAAGCCCATTGTAAAGCATAATAAACGTTTCGGAATGTAATTTTGTTGTAACACTAAAGGTTGCCTTTTGTTGAAAACAAACTTTTTGGCTTCAAATTAGTTAAGTGTGAGTTATTTATTATTTAACTAATTTCTAATATATCATGAAACTCAGAATAATATTTCCGATGCTCATTTTATCTGTGATAGCCATAACAAGTTGTGTTAGCACGGGTAAATACAAAGAATTACAAGCCAAATATGATAAGTTGGATAGCAATACCCGCGAGGTGCGCGGTAAATATCTGCTTACCGAGAGAAACCTTGCTGTTGCACAAGACCGCGTTAAAAGCCTTGACGACCAATTGGCGTCAGAGCGCGCAAATAACAAACAACTACAGAGTGCGCTCGATAAATGTTTAACATCAAGCGGCCAGGGTAACCTTAACATTTCAAAATTGGTTGACGAGATCAACCGTTCTAACCGCTACATACAGGAACTTGTTAATGCCAAAAACAAAAGCGACTCGCTTAATATGGTACTTACCAATAACCTAACCCGCTCTTTAAGCCAGCAGGAAGCCCAGGATGTAGATGTACAGGTGCTTAAAGGCGTTGTTTATATTTCACTGGCTGATAATATGCTTTATAAATCGGGTAGTTATGAAATATCAGATAAAGCAGGCGCAACCTTGGCTAAGATCGCTAAGATCATTAAAGACTATAATAACTACGATGTGCTGATAGAAGGTAATACAGATAATGTACCTATCACTCAGAAAAACATCCGTAATAACTGGGATCTAAGTGCGCTAAGGGCATCATCTGTGGTGCAGGCATTGCAAAACAATTACCAGGTTGATCCAAAACGCCTAACTGCAGGCGGTCGTGGTGAATATAACCCAATTGCAGATAATAATACCCAATCCGGCAAAGCGCAAAACAGGCGCACACAGATCATAATAACGCCAAAACTTGATCAGTTCATGGATCTGATAGGCAAAGCACCAGAAAATCAGCCGGCGAAACAATAACGATATTTTTAACTTTTATAAAGGCAAAAAAGGCCTTCCTGATATCAGGAAGGCCTTTTTTTGTTCGCTAATGCCTTCAAGAAGAGTCAAAGCCTACATTAGAAACTAATTAGAATTTCAAACCCCAACTTATAGGAATACATTTTTTTATCATTTGGCACAACATTTTCCGTAACCATGTCGTATAACACAGTACCTATTTAATTTAAACTATATGAAATTCAGGGCCTTAAATATTTTTTCATCAGCACTATTGATCTCTCTGCCATTGATCATTTTTAAATTTAGTGCGGCACTTGATAAAAGCATTGCATTAAAAGTATTATTGAGCATGTGGGCCATTGGCATATTATCTATGTTTTTGGTTAAAGTTGTAATTTACAGGAAGATAAAAAAAAGTCAGCAAGTAGTAAGTGTAGTTCAGACATCAAACGGAACGTCACAGACCTTTGCAGAGGCGATTTAGAAAAAGAACAAACTCAAAAAGAGCGAACCTGAATTTTAGGTTCGCTTTTTTTGTTTAAATCCTTTAAACTTTGCAGCGATATTTTCTTAAGGGCACAACGTGATGCCAACTATTGCCTGTAGTGTATCTACAACACAAACAGGGGCTATAATCATAATCGCTTAATAACCGGTTAACAATTAATGTGTTATAATTGCAGCCTCTAAGCCACTTATATCGCAAAAACAACATGCACAAGCACTACGGCCAAATTGTTGAATACACCATTCGCAGAAAAAATTACAACTTAAGTAACCTGGCGTTAAAACTTAAAGTAAATCGCAGAACAATTTATAATTGGTTTAATCAAGCTTTCCTTAATGCTGATATCATCTTTAGCATTGGAGTAGCAATGGATCATGACTTTTCGTTTCAATTTCCAGAGCTTTTCAGTTCGGCCGATTTTAAAGGACAATCATACGCCGTTCTTACTTCAAGATCAGAAACTATTATTTGGAAAGAAAAATATCTGATGTTGCTTGAACATCACCGGGATTTACTGAGCAATGCGCTAAAAGTTAATTAGGCTTTCGATAGTTGTAATGCGCTGTCAATCAGGCCTCCGTAACAGAATATATCTTTATTTTTTATCCTATAAGTTTAAAAACTTTAACATATCTTTAACCGATTTTTAACGGGCTGGGGAGCTCTTTACTAATCAATAGTGGCCTTCGGACGCAAGTTCGAAGGTTTTTTATTGCTTTTAGCGTAACATAACCGTTACAAATACGTACAAACACTTAACTATTGATTTATTCCTTTTTCCCCAGCTTAAACACCTCAGTTGATAACAACTGGGGTGTTATGCGTTAAGGGGATGTTTGAAGATTGTATTGTGGTGCACATATGTATCAGTTGTGTATTGACCGAGTAATGATTTTCAGTTACATTAGAAAATCTAAACTATGTTATGAGAAGAACCTATTTTGCCATAGGCATAGCTATCGGAGTTGCCATAGGCATAATAGCTCATGACGTCGCAATTGGAATCGGATCTGCGGTAGCAATAGGCGTGTTATTCGCACCAGACGGGGAAATCAAACGTTAACGCACACGGAACATCGTTACAGTTACATTTCAACTTTATAAAAAGCTCGTAAAGTTCTAAGATGGCTTGTGCATGCGACAAGCCATAAGCATAAACTGTTAAACGTAACGCTATGTCTTAAGGTAACTATGATAGGTTTTAAGTAGCGATCGCTCGTTAACCAACGCTTCGCTTAAGTTCGCCTTCATCAGCCTATTAACGGTTTTAGGGTAAATGGTACGTGATATTGACTCAAGTAACCTGAACGAATTTACTTCTAAACCAACTATAAGAACGAGGCGCTGCAGCAACAATACTTCGTTGGCATTCGATCCTTCTTCAAAACCTTTCCATAGGTACTCTGAGACGTCTAATCCATCCTTACGTAATGATTCTCCCGGCAAATACTCTGCATTCAATTGCTGCATAGCCATATCCATACGCATGATCTGATTCTGAAGCGAGACGCCACCAAACACAATCAGCATTTTGAGGTCTGCATTTCGAGTTACGCTTGATAATGCAGGCAGTTGACTTAAGAGGTATTTCTTTAACACGCGAGTGTCGGTGATAACCTTAACGAAAGATTCTAAGATATCCTCTTTAGTTAGTTGTTGTTGCTGCTGTGACGGTTGATTTAGGTTTTCCATATGCTTTCAGTCTTAAACGCGATTCGTCTCACTAATAGACTGAAAGACAACTCATTGTTTATGACATACCACAAAGTACATTCCTATTTGTTTTAGAAAGTTGGGAGTGTTTACATGTTTGTGTAGTTGTGAAAGGCCGATTATGCAGATCGAGGTTAACATTAAGATCAACGAAACCAAAAGAGCACATCAAAATACTTTGACATGCTCTTTTATTCTTCCGTCGGGATGGCAGGATTTGAACCTACGACCTCCAGCACCCCATGCTGGCGCGATACCGGGCTACGCTACATCCCGAGAAATATTCAGGGTACAAATATAAAAAGCTAATAATATCTGCCAATAGTAATCTATCGGCCTTATTGTGATACAAACTCCACTACGGTTACCCCGTTAAGTTTTTGAAGGTCCTGCAATACAGCAAGTGATTCCGGGTCTTTTGATGATGTTTTCTGGATGGCTATCCGTATCCGGTCCGTGCTGTCATCTGGAGATGTTATCTTCACTTCTTTTATCCGGATAAGGTGTTTGCCCAATATCTCCTGAATACTTTTTATATCTATCAAATCTTTACCTGTTTCCAGGCTTATGGCAGTATATTTATTACGATCAAATAGTTTACGTTCGATAGGTTTTACAGCTGCCAGGATGATGAACACGATGATAGTAGTTGCCGCTGCCGGTATGTAAAGCCCGCCGCCTACAGCTAAACCAATGGCAGCTACCGTCCATAAACCGGCTGCAGTGGTAAGTCCTTTAACAATTTCGCTTTTCATAAACAAAATAGTACCTGCACCCAGAAAACCAATTCCGCTTATTACCTGCGCAGCAACCCGCGAAGGATCGAGAGCCACGCCTGGCTTACCGATCACATCGCCGAACCCATCCATAGAAACAATCATAGCCAATGTTGAGCCTACGCAAACCAGCATATGCGTACGCAATCCGGCAGCCCAATCATGCCGTTGACGCTCCAATCCTACAATACTGCCCATAAGAGCGGCAAGGCCTAACCGTATTAATATATCATATAATGGAATCATGTGCCTATTAAGTGTTTACTTATAACATTGCCACAAATATATAGTAGTTCCAAGTATGCTTATTTCACTTTATTATAATCAAAGTAACACTCGCAAAAACTTGATCTAAATGTGCGATACTGTTTGCAAATGTTGTTCTTCAACAGCCATTACATTATCTTTTTGCTTCAATTTTTCTTTACGTAAAAATCTCATGTGCAAAAGGCCTATACCTAAAGCCGCAATGCCTTCAAACAAAATGGTATCGGGTGCGCCTATCCATTTTGAAACAGAACCCACCAGCAATCCGCCTATTGGCTGCAGTCCAAAAAATGCCATGGCATAAAAACTTATAACCCTGCCACGCATGGCCGGTTCAACCGTGGTTTGTATAAGCGTGTTACTGATTGTAATCTGCGACATCATGCCGAACCCTGCAATGGTAGCAAATACTAATGCAAGCCAGTATGTCCCCTCGTGCGAGAACAGTACCAGGCCTATGCCAAATATCAGCGTGTTGATGCTTAATATTTTCTTCAGGTTGCTGCCGGCTTTTAATGATGCCAGGAAAATAGCCCCGCTAAACGCCCCTAACCCTATTACACTATCAATAACCCCAAAGGTGGTGGCATTCCCTTTAAAAACCTCACGGGCATAGTACGGTATCAATGTACTAAATGGTAAAACCAACAAACTTATCAGCCCAAGCATGATGATAACAAATGATATAGACGGCGTTTTCTTCAGATAAGTAAATCCTTCTTTTAATTCGCCGAAAACGTTTTTACTGTGTACCTGCTTAACGTATTTTGGCAGGCGCATCATTAATAATGAGCCCAATACAGCAATAAAACTCACTGCGTTAAGCACAAAACAAAATCCATCGCCCCAGGTTTCAAGCACAAAGCCGGCAATGGCAGGGCCTATCAACCTGGAAAGGTTTACCATTGATGAGTTTAGCGCCAGCGCATTGGGTAGGTCTTTTTTATCCTCTATCATTTCATAAACCAATGACTGTCGCGCCGGTACATCAAAGGCATTAATAGCGCCGAGTATTACACTCAACACCAGTATCTCCCAAACCTCATAATGTTTCATCAGGATAAGCACGGCCAGCAGAGTTGCCTGAATCATGGATGCCACCTGGGTAGATAACAATACCCGGAAACGGTTATATCTGTCAGAAACTACTCCGCCAAAAAGTGAAAGTACAAAAGAGGGGAATTGGCTGGCAAAAAGCGTAAGCCCCAGCATAAAGGTTGAATGTGTTAAGGTGTAGATAACCCAGCTTACGGCTGTTTTCTGCATCCAGGTACCAATGAGCGAAACAGATTGGCCTAAAAAATATAAACGGTAGTTACGACTGCGGAAGGCTTTAAAAGTACTGATGTCCATTATTAATTGAACGACAAAATGCAGATCACAATTGTTTTTTTGGCACTTGTAATTATTTATTTACATAATATCAATATTTACCCATAATCGTACACACGGATATTAATAATACATTATTTTCGTTTCATAACGGAACGATCTACTAACTAAGCATGTCATCTGCAGAAAATTACGAACTTCTCCTGGAGAAGATCAATATTTTTATACGCAAATACCATTACAATAATCTGCTGCGCGGGTTGTTGTTTTTGGCGTCGGGCTTGTTTTCAGGCTATATCGTTGTTACTCTGTCAGAGTATTTTGGGAACTTTAATACACTCCCCCGTACTATCCTGTTCTATCTTTTTGTACTGCTAAATCTGTCGTTGGTGGTGTGGTTGGTTGTGCCTCCTCTGTTGGCAATGCTGCGCTTAGGTAAAACGTTAGGCCATGATGAAGCGGCGGAGATCATCGGCAAACATTTTTCTGATGTTAATGACAAATTGCTAAACACCCTGCAACTAAAAAGGCAATCGATAGAAAATCCCGGGCATCGCGAACTGTTAGAGGCCAGCATCAACCAACGTATTGAAACGTTGCGACCGGTGAGTTTCCCTTCGGCAGTAAATATCCGGGAGAATAATAAATATCTGAAGTGGGTTATCCCGCCTGCCGCCGTGATTTGTGTCATCGCATTTGCTGCCCCTTCTGTATTAACAGATAGCACGAACAGACTTATTCATCATAACAAATTCTTCGCTCCGAAGGCACCTTTTCAATTTGTGGTGGTGAACCAAACGCTTTCGGCTGTGCAAGGGCAGGATTTGAAACTTGATGTAAAACTTACCGGCGATAAATTACCTGCCGATATTTATATTGAAACAGGTAATACTACGTTTAAACTCGATAAAGACAACATCAGCAAATTCCACTATACGTTTAATAACCTGCAAAAAAGTATCATGTTCCGGCTGTCGGGCAATGGCTTCTCTTCTGTCCCCTACCAACTCAATGTTGGCTTAAAGCCGGTTCTGTTGCATTTTGATGCCGAGCTCACTTACCCCACCTACCTGCATAAGCAAAAAGAGAGCATTTCTAATGCCGGCGATATTACAGTTCCGGCAGGTACAGTGGTTAACTGGAAGTTCTATACTCAGAATGCATCAGGCCTGGAGTTCGCCGTAAACGGCAAAAAAACCAGCCTTAAGCAACAATCTGCCAACATATTTACACAATTTGAGCGCATAATTAAACCAACCTACTACTCGCTCACTCCTACCAATGCAAATGTTAATATATTAGATTCGGCCAATTATAAAATAAATGTGGTAGCTGATGAGGCGCCAACCATACAGGTTGAAGAAAAACCTGATTCGGTAAGCATGAAAGCCTTTTATTTTAGCGGACAGATTTTTGATGACCACGGTTTTTCGTCTTTAAATTTCTGCTATCGTGTGGGTGATGGGGCAAATAGTTCTTTGAAACGTATTCCGGTAAAAACAGCGCTTAACAGTACTGAGGCGAGTTTCTTTTATTTCATGAACCTTAGTCAATTACAGGCAAAAGTCGGGCAACCAGTATCGTATTTTTTTGAGGTTACTGATAATGATAATGTATTCGGCCCAAAAGCAGCACGTACGCCAGAGCGCAGGCTTAATATGCCTGATGCCGCAGCTATGGCCGAACAACTGAATGCTGGCACACAGGCCGTGAAACAAAAAATGCAATCGGCAGTAAAACTGGCCGGCCAAATAGAGCGGTCGGCACAGAAGCTTAATGAGGCTTTCCTGGAAAAGAACAATCTCTCTTTTGATGAGCAAAAACAGGTTGAGGAATTGTTACAGAAAAAGAAAGACCTGGATGGTTTGGTAAAAGAGATACAGGCAGATAATAAAAAGAATCTGTACAACAGGCAGGAAAACCAACAGCAAACGCAGGAGCTTATGGATATGCAAAAGCAGATTGAATACTTGTTTGACAATGTGCTGGATAAAAAAACGCGCCAGATGCTTGAGAAACTTCAGCAGCTAATGCAGGAAAATCAAACAGATAGCACCCGCAATGAGCTTTCTAAAATGCAGATGGACAACAAATCGCTTAAGAAAGAACTTGACCGGATCCTGGAGCTGTACAAAAAATTGGATTTTGAGCAAAAACTTAATCAAAATGTCAACCAATTGAACCAGTTGGCAAACGAGCAGCAAAAACTTTCTGAGCAAACTCAAAAGCCTGGAAATAATCAGCAAGATCTTGAGCAACAGCAGAAACTTAATCAGCAATTTGATGATTTAAAAAAATCATTGGATGATCTGCAGAAAGCAAACGAGCAAACCGGCAACAAGCAGGATTTTAAAAATCCGAAAGCCGAGCAGCAGGAGATCTCTAAAGATATGCAGCAGGCTAACGATAACTTAAAAGATAACAACCGGCAAAAAGCATCAGCATCCCAAAAGCAGGCGGCACAAAAAATGCAGCAAATGGCTCAAAAAATGCAGGAGGGTGACGCCGATGGTAAAGAAACCAGCAGCAATGTTGATATAAAGCAATTACGCGAATTGTTGAAATCTTTAGTAAATAGTTCTTTTAATCAGGAAAAGATCATGCAATCTTTACGTGGCGCAAGCCCGCAGGATCCAAATTATAACGCGCTTGCGCAGAAACAAAAAGACGTTAAGGATAATCTTAAAACAGCTGAGGATACCTTGTACGCATTAAGCCGCCGGATCCCGCAAATACAGTCAACCGTTAATAAAGAAATAGCGGGAATAAATGAGCAGATCGATCAGGCTTTAGATAATATGGGTGAGCGCGAAACGGCCAAGGCTGTACGCAATCAGCAATTTGCCATGACATCCATGAACAATTTGGCACTGATGTTGAGTGAAGCGCTTGACCAATTGCAAAAGCAGAAAAGCAAAAGCGGCAAAGGTAAGGGGAAGCAGCAGTCGCTATCGCAGTTGAGCAAGATGCAAGAACAGCTCAATAAAAATATGCAGCAGGCGCGTGAGCAGATGCAGAAACAGGGCAATCAGCCGCAAGGCCAAAGCGGACAAAACGGCATGAGCGAACAATTTGCAAAGATGGCACGCCAGCAACAACTGATACGCCAGTCGCTGCAGCAATTTAATCGCGAGAACAATAAAGACGGGAGAAACGGACTCGGGAATGTGGATAAAATTTCAAAAGAAATGGAACAAACCGAAAATGATCTCGTAAACAAGAGAATAACTAACGACGCTTTAAAGCGGCAGCAACAGATACAAACCAGGTTGCTTGAAGCTGAAAAAGCCGAACAAGAACGGGAGCAGGACCAAAAGCGGGAAAGTAATGCAGGGAAAGACTTGCCGCCGGGTTATGTTAAGGCAATACAGGATTATGACGCTTTAAAAAACAAGCAAACTGAAAGGATAAGGACCGCCCCCCCGGCTCTTAATTTATATTATAAACAAAAAATTAAACACTACTTTGATCAACTTAATGCAAAATGATATGGAACAGGCAAATGTTCATGCAGCAGGGGAGCTTTATACATTACAGCTGGCATCAAAGGTTGAAAGCATAACACAGCTTGAGACTTTGATAGAAGAAGTTGCTGATAAATACCAAGTTAGTGAGGACACCTTTGCCAATATGATGACGTGCCTTAACGAGGCAGCAATGAATGCTATTTTACATGGCAACAAGCAAGACGAAAGTAAAACCGTTTTTGTTAACGTAGAGATAGATGGCCGCCGTATGATATGGACCATCGCCGACGAGGGCCCGGGCTTTGATTATAACAACTTGCCTGACCCAACCGCTTCTGACAGGCTTGAGGAGCTTACCGGCCGTGGTGTGTTCATTTTAAAGCATCTGGCAGATCAATGCGCTTATAATGCCGCAGGCAACGAGGTTGAACTACACTTTAAGATATAATGCCGGCAATCAGTTTTTTTGAAGAAGATATTGCCTATAAACTAAAGAATAAAACAGCGGTTCGTAAATGGCTTAAGGATACCATAGGAGCCGAAGGTTATAAACTAAAAGAACTTAACTACATTTTTTGCTCAGATGATTATTTGCTGCAGATAAATCAGCAGTATCTTAATCACGATACCTATACGGATATCGTTACTTTCGATAATACGGAAGAAGACGGCACAATTGTAAGCGATATTTTTATCTCGATAGACCGCGTCCGCGATAACGCCTCCAAGTTTAACGTTACTGAAACCCAAGAGCTGCACCGTGTAATTATACATGGTGCTTTGCATTTACTGGGATACAAAGATAAATCTCCTGCCGACAAGCAAAAAATGACATCAAAAGAAGATTTCTATTTGGATAAAAGAGGTTTTTAATCCCTACATTTATCGCACTAAATTATTCATCTCCAATTAGTCACAAATAATATGAAAACATTTGCACTGATACTGGCAATGATGTTCGCTACATCTGCCCCGTCTACAGTTTATACCTTTAAACTTAAAAACATTGATGGTAAAGATTTTTCTTTAGCCAAATACAAAGGCAAAAAATTGCTTATCGTGAACACAGCATCAAAATGTGGTTTTACACCGCAATATGCTGAATTACAGAAACTTGCAGATCAATATAAAGATAAAGTAGTTGTGGTTGGTTTCCCGGCTAACAACTTTGGCAGCCAGGAGCCAGGCAGCAACAGCGACGTAAAAGAGTTTTGCCAGAAAAACTTCGGTGTAACCTTCCCCCTTAGCGAAAAAGTAAGCGTTAAGGGCGATGATATTGCTCCGATCTTCAAATATCTTACTGCTGAACCAAACCCTGATTTCACCGGTGAGATCAAATGGAATTTTGAGAAATTCCTTATCGACGAGAATGGTAAACTGATACACCGCTACCGCTCTGCTGTTAAGCCGCTGTCAGAAGAAATAACAAAAGAATTGTAATCGAAAAGGGAGCCTTAGGGCTCCCTTTTTGTTTGCTTTAATTCCTCGTCATTGCAAGGTACGAAGCAATGTCGTTTGTTATCGCATGGACTTTTTCATTCAACATTAA
>JAESTD010000194.1 GCA_016763755.1 Mucilaginibacter sp. | reverse complement strand
TTTCAGGACTATTATATTTTCGTTTAAAATAGTCACATCCTCATAATCGCCTTGCTTGCTAAAGTGCGTATAGGTTGGTTTTTCATCGCCGGGATGGAAATGGTAAACGCGGCCATCTTCGTCCTGTATGGCATAAACCGTATCAGCGTTGCCGTTATGAAAAGTGATGCCTGAAATTTCGAGCAAACTTTCCCTCATTCTAAATTTTTCAGGCTTGCCAAGATCATACCCTGCCGGGCTCTCTACCTTTTCGCCGGTAAGGAGGCCGTCGCAACTGCTTGCTGCTACAGATATCAACACGAGCAAAAAAATAACGCGATTAAATTTTAGGCGCATACAGATAATTAACCTTGCCGCTAACTTAATGTTTCATGTTGATGACAGCCATCACTAAAAACGCTATAACTGATACAACCAGCCCGAACTTGAATATATTGTACGAGTATCTTAACAAGCGGTATTTATGACCTAATACCACACCTTGCGCATAAATATCAGTAATGAGGCTATCGTACAAGTACTCGGTATCCTGCATCACTTTGTGCATACCCATGCGATAATTGTCGAGGCTCATGCTGTAAAAGTTACCGAAAAACAACAGGTTAACCTTGCGTTCATCAATATCGCGCTGCGAAAATTTACCATCGGGGATGGATGGGCGGGTAGCGAGGATAGCAAATATCATTGCCGTGAGGCTGATGCCTATGATGATGATAGTAGGGATAACGAAGTAAGGGTAGTCCTCTAATCTGCGTAACAGCAAACTTATGATAGCCGATAAGATAATAGAGTTTACGGTTATCATGATATTGGCCTTATTATCCGCCAGGTCGCTTAAACGCTGGTGGTTGGTAGAGCTTACACGGAACATGGTTTGTACGCCTTTATCCTGCTTTTCTTCTTTCTTTTCTTTCTCTTTTTTGTCGGCAACAGATTCGGTTTTCTTTTCTTTTTTAGCTTCTTTCTTGGCCTCTTTAGGATTTTCTGTATTCCATTCGCTTTCCTTTTTAACGAGGGCTAACAGGTTACGCTGTTTCTCGGCGTCGAGCAGTAGCTGGCAATAATCGGTATGGTAATGATGTTGCTCCATCAGGCGGATGGTTTTTTGCCGCCAATCGTGCTTGCTGATGTCCTTACCATAAAGTTCATTCACTTCCTGTCGCATGGTTTTGCTTTTCTCAGCAAAATCTGCTGTACCAAAATGGAAAAGATCGGCATCGCAAATTATCTGTTCGAGGAAACTCTGGGGCTGTTGCGGCATTTTGGTGGCCATTATGCATTTTTCAACCTGCTCAATAACTTGTGGTTCTGTTTCAATAGTACGCAGATATTCTTCTGCCAGCCGCGCACTATGCTGCTCATGATCTTGCAAATTTTCGAGATATCCTACGTCATGAAACCAGGCGGCAGTGATGACAGTAAAAAAATCAGTATCGTTTAACTGGTAATGGTTGGCAATTTGGGTGGCGGCGGCAACCACATCTTCGGTGTGTTGTTGGTTATGGTAAACCAGTTTTTTGTTTTTATGCGTTGCAAAGTACGTTAATACGTGCTGTTTAACCTGATCCAATTGGGTTTGGTAGCTCATTTTTAAATGGTAAATAACAGATAAACATTAAAACGCGTAAATGTTTTAGAGCATCTTTGGCGGGGCGGTGTCAACTTACTTTCCCTGCGGAAAGCGGTCGGCAACTAAATTTAATTTTACGCCAAATTCCAGCCATGCTTTAAGTCCGGCCAGTACCCATGTAAAGCCTCCTAACGAATCCATTGCGCTTTTTACCTGCTCATCTTTGGTGCCGCTAAAGCCGGAGTTTACAATTTGAACAAACGTTGCCGTATCGGTTAAATGGGTAAACGTCCATTCAACCAGGGTTGGGTTATCGTTACCCCATTCAATAACAATGCGTTTATTACGCTCAATGGTCAGTACTTTCACTTTAGAGCTTACGCCGTACATTTCCCATGCCCACTCCACTTCAGCGCCTTCCTGTAACTTACCGGTGCTATGCGTAAACCAAAACTGGGTAGTATGTTTAGGGTCGATAAAAGCATCGAAAACCCTGTTAACCGGTCGGCGTATAAGCATAGCAGTATCGGCAACGGGGCCTTTGGCTGCAGTTTGTTTCTTCATGAAAGTAAATTTAGTTTTAATTTATTGATATCAAAAGCATTGTAAACGGCCAAAGGTCACATATTATGTCGCAATTGCACCGCAATGTTGTCTTATTTGCAGGCTATCTAAAAGGTTGGCCGCATTAACTTTGTAGTACTTAAATAAATACTAAATTAGTAGATCAACAAACCCTAAATGTTATGAAAAAAGTAAACATCGCGTACTGGATCTGTACTGTACTGGTTATTTTAATGATGGGATTCTCCGCTGTAATGAGCTTTCAACGCACGCCGGAGGGCGATAAGATGATGGCGCACATAGGCATCATTCCACAAATCTTACAATTGTTGGCAGTGCTTAAGCTATTGGGTATAGCTGCCATTTTAACGCCGGGTTTACCAAGGCTAAAAGAATGGGCTTATGCCGGTTTTACTTTTGATGTTTTAGGAGCTGTTTATCTTTTCATTGTAGCCGGCGATCCTGTAAAGGCCTGGGCGCCTGTTTTGGTTACACTGCTGTTGGTTTTGGCTTCGTATTTTTTATGGCGAAAAAAAGTAAGCTTACAAAGTAAGCGGGCGTATTAATTTTTGCTGCTGATGATCGCTTACAATCAAAATTTACTTTTTTGATTGTAAATACTGACATTGCAGTTCAATTATTCCAGCCTATGAAAAAATTATCGCTTACCTGTTTGTTGGCGTCTATGATAGCCATGGCTTCGGCGCAAAATAATGCCGCACAAAGCCTAAAGCAAAAAACCGCTTTCCAGACGGGCAGCCCGTGGATGCCTGAGATCGATGTGCGGTCAGATATTGCCATTGTTTATGGTATCGACGATCATAACGGCGCTACCTTTGAGCAGCGCGTAAAATCATGGCGCGATCATGGCTACCAAACCCAGTTTATGACCGGCATTGCCTGGGGCAGCTATGAGGATTATTTTTTGGGCAAATGGGATGGTATCAACCATCTTGGTGTAGGGCAGATCACTCAAAAAGGTGATACCATCTTTCATGGAAAAAATATGCCTTATGTAGTGCCGGTAAAATCTTTTATCGATTACATGAAAACTGCTGTGGTGAAACGCGTGATCGACGCCGGCATCACCACCATTTTTTTAGAAGAGCCCGAGTTTTGGGCACGCGCAGGTTATGGCGAAACTTTCAAACAAGAATGGCAAAAGTACTATGGTTTTCTCTGGAAGCCGCAGCACGAGTCGGCAGAGAATACTTACCTATCGAGCAAGTTAAAATACCACCTGTATTTTGAGGCGATAAAAGAGGTATCTAACTACGCCAAAAGTTATGGCAAAAGTAAAGGTAAGGCGGTAAAAGTGTTTATACCTACGCACTCGCTTGTTAATTATTCATCCTGGCAAATCGTTAGTCCGGAGGCAAGCCTGGCATCGTTGCCCGGTATTGATGGTTATATAGCGCAGGTATGGACAGGCACTTCGCGCGAACCAACTTATTTCAATGGTGAGAAGAAAGAGCGCGTTTTTGAAAACGCTTTCCTGGAATATGGTTCTATGGTATCCATGACCGCACCAACCGGCCGTAAGGTTTATTTTTTAACAGACCCGATTGAAGACTGGCCACGCGACTGGGCCGACTATAAAAAGAATTATCAGGCAACCTTCACAGCAAAACTACTTTACCCAATGGTAGCCGATTATGAGGTAATGCCATGGCCAGAGCGCATCTATACTCATCCCTACAAAGTGGCCAACAGCGATGAAAAAGTGTTGATCCCGCAATATTATTCTACCCAAATGCAGGTGATGGTGAATACGCTGAACAGTATGCCATTGTCTTCAAATAAAGTAACTGGTGTAAACAGCATAGGCGTATTGATGAGTAACTCATTGATGTTTCAGCGCTTCCCTACGCATAACGGGTTTGAAGATCCACAGTTCTCTAACTTTTACGGGCAAACACTGCCGCTACTCAAACGTGGCATACCGGTGCAAACCGTCCACATGGAAAATTTGACTTATCCGGCAACCTTAAAAAATATCAAAGTGTTGGTGATGAGTTATTCTAACATGAAACCAAACTCGCCCGAAGTGCATACCGCTTTGGCAAACTGGGTCAAGCAAGGCGGCGTGTTGATCTATGCGGGCAAAGATGATGATCCTTACCAATCAGTGATGGAATGGTGGGACACCAAAGGCAGCAACTTTAAAGCACCATCAGAACATTTGTTTAAATTGCTGGGTATTACACCATCGGCAGATAAAGAGAAGTATGCAGTTGGCAAAGGAACGGTTTATATCCTGCGCCAAAACCCAAAAGAGTTTGTATTGGAAAGTAAAAACGATACACAATATGTTGATGCTGTAAAACAAGCTTATGAGTCCGATGCAAAAGCCGGTAAACTCACGTTTAAAAATAGCCTGTACCTTGCGCGTGGCCCCTATGATATTGTATCAGTATTAGATGAAAATCCTTCTTCAGAACCTTACACTATCAAAGGTCCGGTTATTGACTTGTATGATCCGCAGTTGCCGGTATTGGCCGAGAAAGTTGTAAAACCGGGCGAGCAATCGTTGCTGTATAATGTAAATAGAGCGCCTGATAAAAACAGACCCCAAGTTTTGGCCGCTGCGGCCCGTGCTTACGATGAAAAGATTACCGGCAAAAAATATTCATTTATTGTAAAAAGCCCGGTTAAAACGCTGAACAGCATGCGCGTGTTATTGCCGGCAAAACCTAAAACGACAAAGGTTATAGATGCAAAAGGACAGCCAATTACTGATGTTAAAACTTCCTGGGATGCATCATCAAAAACAGTATACCTGGGCTTCCCAAATAACCCGGATGGGGTGAATGTTTCCCTGAGCTGGTAAGTTTACAATCAATATTTACAGCGTTGCAAAATCTGCAACGCTTTTTATTTTAAGAAAAATTTGCGCAAGTAAATACTTGCTTATATATTTGCAAGCATATACTTGCATATGGAAGCCAGACGAGACGTATACCAGGCCATTGCCGACCCAACCCGCCGTGCTATCATCAATATGATAGCCACGCAGCCGCAGAATGTGAATGCCATTGCCGAGAAATTTGATGTAACCCGGCAGGCGATTTCACTGCATATCAAAATCTTGAACGATTGTGGTTTACTGGATATAAAAAAACAGGGCAGGGACAGGGTATGCGAAGCACGGTTAGAACAGCTGAGCGAAGTATCGGCATTTGTTGACCAGTACCGCCAGCATTGGGAGAGCAAATTAGATTCATTAGAAAAATATTTAGCTAAACTAAAACAGGAACGACATGGAGAACACCACTAAAGACAGGGAACTTTACCTGGAGCGCCTTTTAGATGCGCCGATTGATCTGGTATGGGAAGTGTGGACAAAGCCCGAACACATAGCCCAATGGTGGGGCCCGAACGGTTTCACGAACACCATACATAAAATGGATATGCAACCTGAAGGCGATTGGGAGCTTACCATGCATGGCCCCGATGGTACCGACTACCCCAACAAAAGCACTTTTAAAGAAGTAGTGCCGATGAAAAAGATCGTTTATCACCATACGTCGTACCCGCACATTGTAGCTACCATTGAGTTTGAGGTGCAAGGCGATAAAACGCTTATAAAATGGCACATGCTGTTTGATAGTGTTGAGGTGTTTATTGATGTAGCCAAAAAATACGGAGCCAAAAAAGGTCAGAAAGAAAACGTAGATAAACTGGCGGTTTACCTGCAAAACCTAAGACGAGCATGAAAGCATCAATATTGATGATACTGGCAACAGTATTTACCATTAGTGTAAATGCACAAAATAAAAAAGTTATGGAAAAGACATCAGGACATGCACCGGTGAACGGTATCAGCATGTATTACGAAATTTACGGCAAAGGCAATATGCCGCTGG
>JAESTD010000193.1 GCA_016763755.1 Mucilaginibacter sp. | reverse complement strand
TTTTCGGCAGTACCAAGGTCGGCCATGTTTTTGGTTTTCCAGATAACAAGGTTTTTACCTGTAGAATTGGTGTAGTAATAATAACCACCCTGACGGATCACCCATGGATCTGCGCCTGATGACAACAAGGGATTCGTAAATGTTTTTTGCTGCGCGATGCATGCAATTGAGCAAAGCATCAACAAACAGCAGGTTAATGTTTTTTTCATAGGTTATAAGTTCAAAGCTTCGGGCCCTAAAACGGCACTTTCGCAAATATATGTGGGTACAATACCTGTTGCCTGTATGCGGTTATCTGCATCTTGTGGCAAGGTATTGCCAGATAATACCAGCACAGTGTCTAATCCAAATTTATTCCCTCCGATAATGTCGGTTTGCAAAGTATCGCCTACCATCACAATTTGTTTCTTGCTAATAGGGCGGTAATCTCGGATCAGGTCATAAGCAAACATAAACATTTGAGAGTCCGGCTTCCCGAAACGGATAAATTTTTTACCCACTATAGTCTCTATCATTTGGGCAATGCCACCAATGGCTATACTTACATCATATTTTGATACAGGGTAAGCATAATCGGTATTGGCAACAATGGCTGGTATAGTACGTTTACGCAACAAGTTGACCGTTTTATTAATATCATGAAACCAATCGAAACCCTCATCATCCATAAATACCAGGGCATTTACCTTGTCGATATTGGTATGATCGACATCACGTACCGGCAAAGTTTTTAAACCGGCACTCTCAATATAATGAGCAGATTCATCCGTACCTAAATATGCTACATAACCGCCATCTACTTTCAGTTCCAGATACTCTTTTGTTAGCTGTCCGGATGATATGATCCTATCCGATGATACAAAATGCAGACCTTTCTTCTGATACGATTCCGCCAGCTGCGCCGGACTTCGTGAGGCATCGTTGGTAACAATATAATACTCTTTACCTTTAGCCTCAAGATATTCAAACGTACGTTCGATACCCGGCAACAGACCGCTATGGGTCTTTAAAACACCAAACGCATCAAAAAAGACGATATCATAACGGTCAATTATCGATTTAAAATCCTCAATGCGTTTCATGTGTTAGTTCAATGGTTCATTAGTTTAATTGTTCATTGGGCCGAATACCTATTCACTCTAATCCTAAGGCCTTGATAATTATCTCTGCGTCAAAATCACGATCCACCGATGGCAGGTAAATCTCCATCGCCTCTGCCTGCAGTTTTTTGGCGTATTGTTCGCTGAAGAAATATTGTCCGTCTTTTATAACATAGTTAAGGATAAAGAAACGGTAGGCCTCTTTTAAAAAACGTATCTCGTCAGCTGTTATCGGGTTTACTTTATGATACTCTTTAAGGAATAGGATAAATCTGTTTTCCATCATAGGGCCAATTACATAGCTGAAAACGGTTCGATCGCCGGCATCAGACACTACCCTGCTAAAGAAATAGAAATCAAGCAAACGATAACTCATCCTGAACCAGTCATAATCCCAACGAGAGAATAGCTCCAGATCAGGCGTAACAGAGAAATTTCCGATATTCCAGTCGATAAATACCGGTATGATCTCGAAAGAACTCATATTGTATCTCGAGCGATTCTTTAAAAACTGCTCACAATGATATTTCAGCAGGTCTACCTGCGCGCGTGAACCAAACTTTTGCTCGTCCTTTTCAAGCTGGCGTTGCAGATCATAGATGTCTGTACGCAAAGTTTTAGACGATTTTGGCACAACATTTTTAACCCTTGCGCAAGCCTTATGAAATTTACCAATCTGGCTACCCAGTTTTTTGATCATTTCGTTATCAAGGCGGCGGGGCAATCGCTCGGCCATGCGGGTTGGGTTGTAAAAAACTACCCAGGCATCATCTTTGCCGTTTTTATAGCGATAGATATAAACGCGGTTATTCTTTAGTAATGATTTAGAAAGCAGGTTCTCGAACGGATATAATAGATTGTTTGATAACGCCTGTATAATGCGATGATCTTCTTTGAAGTGCTCAAACTTGCCAAAGAATGATAGTTTGGCAATAACAATATCGTCGTCATCAAAAGTAATGCGATAAACGTGATTGGTAGAAACCATAGCACTTATATCATCAATACTACGGATGATCTTAGATTTGTCGTACCCTTCCCAGGCCGATTGGATGATTAGATGAAAGTCCATTTTCTTAACCGGGACTAAGCAGATTTAGATTCCGGGTATTATATTGGTTTATGCGGCTAATATACTATTGTTTAAGATTTTTTTAAATGTAAATTATACACATAACCTAAATCATATCGACTCAAAATATCTCTTCAGCTCCCAATCACTCACGCTTTTCGCGTATTGTCTATGCTCCCAGAGGCGTGTTTGGGTGAAATGTTTCACAAAGGCCTCGCCGAAAAGCTCTTTAGCGATTGACGAGTTTTGCATTGCGGTTGCTGCATCGAACAAGTTGGGATGTAAAACACCATTGCTTTTGTTGACGTAACCATTACCCTTCGTTGGCTCAATATTCAGTTTTAATTTATTCTTAATACCATACAATCCTGACGCAAGTGCAGCGGCGATAGCCAGGTATGGATTAGTATCTGATCCCGGGATCCGGGTTTCAAGGCGGGTAGCTTTTTCTGAAGTATTAATAACGCGTAAAGCCGTGGTACGGTTATCTACGGCCCAGGTAATAGTAGTTGGCGCCCAAGCACCCTCAACCAATCGCTTGTAGCTGTTAATAGTTGGAGCGTACATCGGCAGCAGGTGCGGCATACAGTACAATTGGCCGGCCAAATATTGCTTATGTAGTTCGCTCATCTTGTTGACGTCCGCCCCGTCGTAAAATAAATTCTTAACCCCATCTGCCGACCATAAACTTTGGTGTATGTGACCGCTGCAGCCAGGAAGGTTCTCGTTCCACTTAGCCATAAAGGTTGCCGTGATACCATGACGGGAAGCTATTTCTTTAACTGCGGTTTTAAATAGGGTGGCTTTGTCTGCAGCCTCCAGTGTTGATGCATAATGTATAGCAGCTTCGTAAACGCCGGGGCCGGTTTCGGTGTGCAGCCCTTCAATCGGAATATCAAATCGAGTTAAGAGGTTAAACAGATCGTTGTAAAACTCGCTGTTTTGTGACGGACGGAGAATAGAATAGCCAAACATGCCGGGCGATAGCGGCTGCAAGTTGAAAAAACCTTTATCCTGCAAACTTTGCGGTGTTTCCAGAAAATTGAACCACTCAAACTCCTGCGCAAATTGGGCTATATATCCTAAGTCGCTGCATTCTGCAACTATTTTCTTCAGCAAGCTACGCGGACAAATGTCCAGTGCTTTTTTATTCGGCCCGGTATAATCAGCCAAAAAGAAGGGCACATTATCTTCCCAGGGTATCGTACGGAAGGTTGACAGATCGATAAAACATTGTTTATCGGGATAACCGCTATGCCAGCCTGTAAATTCTACATTATCATAAGGCGCATCGGTACTATCCCAGCCGAAAACAACATCGCAAAAACCATAGCCGCCTTGTAAACCATCCGAAAATTTCTGCTTGCTGATCACCTTACCACGCAAAATGCCATCGACATCAGCGAAGGCAAATTTAATTTTCTGGATATTATTATCGTTAATATAGGCTATAACCTGTTCTGTATTCATTTTAGAAGGATAAAATGCCAATTTAAACAAGAAAACTGAATTTTTGTACCTTTAAAGACATGACTAACCTTCTTTTTGTTTACGGCACTCTGCTGCAAGCAGATAACGATTTTGCCATTTACATGCGTTCAAACTGTAAGTTTACTTCCTTCGGTACTACTACCGGCCTGCTTTATGATCTTGGCGAATACCCTGGCTTAGTTAAAACCAGCCAAAGCAACCAATTGGTTTACGGCAGTATTTACCAAATGCAAAATCCATCTGAAGTTTTAAAGCAACTTGATTTTTATGAAGGTGTTGGCCCTGATGAAGAGCAGCCGAATCTTTACCGTCGCGGGTTGGCCCAGATAAATACGCAGAATGAAATAGTTGAAGCCTGGATTTATATTTACAATCGGAGCATCAATGATGCAATTCTTATTTCTGAAGGTGATTACGTACTGTACTTAAACAAAAAATCCCCCGGTTGATGAAACCGGAGGACTTTAATGTTAAAAATAGGCGCAGAGGTATTATATCTTAGCAGATTTTACTGTTTTGATAATCACTGCAGCTACTTTATATGGATCGGCAGCAGAGTTAGGACGACGATCTTCAAGGTAACCGCTCCAGCCGTGGTCAACAGCGTAAAGAGGGATACGGATAGATGCGCCACGGTCTGATACGCCATAGCTGAAATCGTGGATAGAAGCGGTTTCGTGTTTACCGGTTAAGCGTTGATCGTTATCAGCGCCATAAACAGCAATACACTCAGCAACTGCAGGGCGGAAAGCCTCACAAACAGCTTTAAATTTCTCTTCGCTGTTAGCAGTACGCAATAAAGTGTTTGAGAAGTTAGCGTGCATACCAGAACCGTTCCAGTCTAACTGACCAAGCGGTTTACAATGCCAGTTAATAGCTACTCCGTATTTTTCGCCAATGCGTTCCAATAAATAACGTGCAACCCAAATTTGGTCACCCGCCTCTTTAGCACCTTTGGCAAAGATCTGGAATTCCCACTGGCCAGCAGCAACCTCAGCATTGATACCCTCTACGTTAAGGCCTGCTTCTAAACAAGCGTCTAAGTGCTCCTCAACAATTTCACGACCGTAAGCATTGTTTGCACCTACCGAACAGTAGTAAGGGCCTTGCGGACCAGGGTAACCACCTGCCGGGAAACCAAGGGGTTTGTTAGTTGCAGGGTCCCAAAGGAAATATTCCTGCTCAAAACCAAACCAAAAATCATTATCATCATCTTCAATGTGTGCACGGCCGTTTGACTCGTGTGGCTGGCCTTTTGAATCCAATACCTCACACATTACTAAATAAGCGTCTTTCCTTTGTGGATCAGGAACTGTGAAAACCGGTTTCAAGATACAATCTGATGAGCCGCCCGGTGCCTGCTCGGTTGATGAACCATCAAAGCTCCAGTTATCAAGATCTTCTACTTTTCCGCTGAAACTTTTAACAATTTTTGTTTTGCTGCGCAGGCTTTGAGTTGGTTTGTAGCCGTCAAGCCAGATGTACTCGAGTTTTGTTGCCATTTTTAATGATAAATTTGAATTTTTTAAGTTTAATTATAGTTCCTTGCAAAATCAGTTAGTATTTACGCTGCTAATTTAGCTTATTTTTATAAATTCAATAATCTTTTTGAAAAAATTTATAAAAAACTGATTAAAAATTATAATTATTCAACAAATCATCATTTTTGATTAAATTCGACACATAATATTATGCTAACATAGAATATATTATTTCTATCGATTTAGCATTAGTGATTTCCTAACGCTTACCCAAAAATTTGTAAGCATTAGTTTATTTAGCCGAAGCAACTCCCCAATAACAGGCTCTTCTTATCTTTTTTAAATCATCCTGACCGATTTTTATCTCTGTTTTTGCATCAGCATTAAGTGAAAATAGCTTTGAAGAAGTGTTATCATACATAAATGATGATAATGCAGAACCGGATCTGCTTTTATTTATAACATCAAGCTTTAAAGCGTTGGTTGAAATGTGTTTGCCAACACTATCGGCGTTTGTTTGGGCGGGTACCCAGTTAATTTCGTATTTAATATCTTCGGAATTAGCGGCTATATTTAATTTTTTAAATTCTTCCGTTTGCTTTATTACGCCTATAATGCATTTAATACATGGGTCTGGTACGGTAGCCAGTTTTGCATAGTTTTTATCAGGGTTATTTACAACCGCAACATTCTTTCCGTTTATTGTTAACGATGTTTTTGATGTATCTGTTAAGGTTGGTGCAGGTTTATTGTTATTGCAAGAGGCTGCTGCTATTATAAATAGCACAGCGCTAAAGATGAACAAGTTTCTCATTACAGGTATTGGTTTAAAGTTAAAACGCTAATCACAGCTATTTGTGTGAATTGTTTAACACCCAACTATTGTTAATGAATTTCTAATTTTTTTGAGGAAATTTTAAAACCTTCGCATTTTCATTAAAAAATTACATTCTGAACGTGAAAAGCTCTGTTAAATTTGCTAAAATTGCCTGATTGTATTAAAAGAATACCTGATTATTACCGAATATGATGGAAACTTTCTTAAATACCATCGGTTTTTAATATTATAAGCTGAATGTATCCTGGCATTCACAAACCATTATGAATAACAGCAATATCGGTTCTAACACTTCGGTTGATATAGTTTTAGTTGGCGCAGGGATAATGAGCGCTACACTTGGTGTAATGCTTAAGCAATTGCAGCCCGATCTTACCATCGAGATATTTGAACGTCTTGACACTGTTGCTGCCGAAAGTTCTGATGCCATGAATAATGCCGGCACCGGCCACTCTGCATTTTGTGAGCTTAATTATACTCCCGAGCTTAAAGATGGTTCCATTGAAATAACCAAAGCCATTAAGATTGCTGAGCAGTTTGAGATATCAAAGGAGTTCTGGTCGTTTTTGATCGAGAATGGCTATGTAGATAATGCTGAAAGCTTTATCCGCAAAGTGCCGCACATGAGTTTTGTTTGGGGCGATGATAATGTACAATATTTAAAAAAGCGCCAGGAAGCTCTGGTAAAACACCACTTTTTTAAAGACATGGAATACTCTGAAGACCATGCGCAATTAGAGAAATGGATCCCGTTGGTTATGGAAGGCCGTGGTACCGATCAAAAGGTATCTGCTACTTATATGGATATTGGTACCGATGTTAACTTCGGTGCCCTTACCCGTAGCCTGATCAATAAACTCGAACAAAAACCGGGCGTTAAGCTGAGCCTTAACCACGAGGTTGATGATATAAAACGCAATAAAGATAAAACTTGGCAAATAAAAGTTAGCGACCGTACCAACGGAGGCAAACGCAAGCTTAACGCCAAATTTGTTTTTGTTGGCGCTGGTGGTGGTGCTTTACCCCTGCTGCAAAAATCGGGGATACCAGAGAGCAAAGGTTTCGGCGGCTTCCCGGTGAGCGGTCAGTGGCTCGTTTGTACCAACCCGGCTGTAATAGAGCGCCACGAGGCTAAGGTTTACGGCAAAGCATCGGTAGGTTCGCCGCCAATGTCTGTTCCGCATTTGGATACCAGGATGATCGATGGTAAAAAGTCGTTGTTGTTTGGGCCTTATGCCGGTTTTTCAACCCGCTTTTTAAAGAAAGGCTCACTACTTGATTTGTTTAAATCTATCAAATTCAACAATATCCTTCCACTGCTGGCTGTTGGCCGCGATAATATGGCATTGACCAAATATCTCATCGTGCAAGTATTGCAGTCACCCGCCGATAGGTTAAAAGCCTTGCAGGAATATTTCCCTGAAGCAAAAAACGAAGACTGGGTACTGGATATGGCAGGGCAGCGCGTACAGATCATCAAAAAAGATGAAAAACGCACAGGTGTGCTCGAGTTTGGCACCGAAGTGGTAACCAGTGCTGACGGCAGTATTTCTGCCTTGTTAGGGGCATCCCCGGGCGCTTCAACATCAGTACCTATTATGATAACACTGATAAGCAGATGCTTTAAAGATTTGGCAAACACCCCGCAATGGCAGGATAAGTTTAAACAGATGATACCATCTTACGGACAATCATTAGTTAATGACGAAGCTTTGGCCGATGCCACGCGTGAACGTACGAGTAAAGTTTTAGGGTTGGCGTAGATTAGAAATTTATATGTATTTATCAGGAAGGCTGCCTATTAAAAGCAGCCTTCTTATTTTTTTATATTTTTGCTGTTAACCTTACCGGGTTCTTTTTAAATGGATATATCTGTAGTAATACCACTATACAATGAAATTGAATCGTTACCGGAGCTTACCTCTTGGATAAGCCGTGTAATGGATGAGAATCGATTTACATACGAGATCATGCTTATAGATGACGGCAGTGACGATGGCTCCTGGGGCATGATAATGAAACTGAAAGAGAATAATCCGTTTATAACGGGCTTTCGTTTCAGGCGTAACTACGGCAAATCAGCTGCTTTAAACATTGGTTTTAATGCCGCGCGCGGTGATGTAGTGATTACTATGGACGCCGATTTACAGGATAGCCCGGATGAGATACCTGAGCTTTATCGTCGTATTAAGGAAGAAAAATATGATCTGATATCAGGGTGGAAAGCAAAACGTTACGACCCTATCTCTAAGACCATTCCAACAAAACTTTTCAACTCCGCCACCCGCAAAATGAGCGGTATCAAAAACCTGCATGATTTTAATTGCGGGCTGAAAGCTTACCGCAGTGCAGTGGTAAAAAACATCGAAGTTCACGGCGAAATGCATCGTTATATACCTGTATTAGCTAAATGGGCAGGCTTTACCCAAATTGGCGAGCAGGTAGTTGAACATCGTGCCCGCAAGTATGGCAAAACCAAATTTGGCTGGACCCGATTTATCAACGGTTTTCTTGATCTGTTATCCATATTCTTTGTCGGCAAATTCGGTAAACGCCCCATGCACTTTTTTGGAGCCATGGGTACGCTAAGTTTCTTCGCCGGTATTATCATTGCAGTGTGGATGCTTGCAGAGAAATTGTATTTGATTGCCCACCATCTACCGTATCGCGATGTTACCGCTAATCCACTGTTTTATATTGCATTGGTGGCTATTATTCTGGGCTCACAACTTTTCCTTACCGGCTTTGTTGCCGAACTGGTATCGCGCAGCTCGCACGACAGAAATAATTACCAAATAGCAGAAACTATATAGCTATGAGATTTGAGATGTTAGATTTGAGATACAGCATCATCGGGTATCTGTCATCATACATTTCAAGTTTGTTGTCTCATATCTCAAGTCTCATATCTCACATCTAACTACAAAAATGTTTTTCTCCATCATTATACCGCTATATAACCGACCTCAGGAAATTGACGAATTGCTGGATACCCTTACGCGTCAAACGTACAAAGACTTTGAGGTTCTGGTACTTGAGGATGGCTCTGTAGATAAGGCTGATGAAATAGTAAAAAAGTACACCGATAAACTTGACCTGCGTTATTACGAAAAGCCCAACGAAGGCCAGGGATTTACCCGTAACTTTGGTTTTGAGCGTGCCAAAGGCGATTATTTTGTAATATTTGATTCGGATTGCCTGATTCCTGAGAATTATTTGCAAATAGTAAATGATCGTTTAAATATCGATTGGCTTGATGCTTACGGTGGCCCCGATGGTGCGCATGCGTCGTTTACCCCTATCCAAAAAGCCATCAGCTACGCCATGACCTCACCCTTTACCACCGGTGGCATCCGAGGCAATAAAAGAGGTATCGGGCAATTTCACCCGCGCAGTTTTAATATGGGTGTATCTCGCGCAGTATGGGAAAAAGTGGGTGGCTTTATCATTACACGCCTGGGCGAGGATATTGAATATAGCATCCGCATCCACTCTTCAGGTTTTAAAATTGGTTTAATACCCGATGCTATTGTTTACCACAAGCGCCGTACAGATTTTGTAAAGTTTTACAAGCAGTTGCATTTTTTTGGGCGCGCTCGTATCAACATTTATAAATTTTTCCCGTCGCAATTGAAGTTGGTACATTTTTTTCCAGCATTTGCCACGTTAGGAATAGTGTTTACCATTATAGCCAATTTGCTTGCATTGCGCATTGCGGTATTGTGTAATGTAATGTTAGCCGTTTACATTTTGTTAATATTTTTTCATTCCCTTATTCAAAATAAATCGCTAAAAATTGCATTTTTGAGCATAATTGCTGCATTAACCCAGCTAACTGCATATGGTTTAGGTTTTATGCAGGATTTTTGGAAACGTGTTATTTTAAAAAGGTCGTAGGGAACGTAGTATGTATCACCCATTTTCGGTTGTGGAGACCGTAAAATCTTCATGGGATATTTTCAGAAAGAATTTTATAACCATCATAGTTTACTCGGTTATCGCGTTCTTTTTACTGGGTGTTTTAGGTCTTGTAGCAGGCTTTATGTATACGCCGGAAAATTATTGGGGCTCGATGATCGTCACGTTCATCCTGATATGGCTGCAGGCCTATACAACACTTGGCCTTTATAAATTAATCTTTACAGTTATCGACAGTAAATACTATGACTTTGCATTTATGCAGGTTATCCCTAAAGCCAAAATGGTTGTTAGCTATCTTGTTGTGGTGTTTATATTCGCCTTTATTGTGACCAACTTGGGTATCCTGATAGATTATCTGGAAGAACAACCCAACCTGCAGTTTGCTCTTGAAGTACTTGCCGGCCTTGGTGGCTTATATCTTGCTTTAAGGGTAATGTTCTTCAACACATTCATTGTTGATGATGACTCAGGGCCAATTGAATCAATTAAACAGAGTTTTAAACTTACCGGTGGCTATATCATTAAAGTAATTACTATCCTGTTGATCATTATTTTATTGATTGCTTTGCCGGCTAAGCTTTCGCAATATTATCCACTAATATCAATTCTTATTCTGTTCACCTATCCTTTTGTGAACATCATACTTGCTGTTACGTATCGTAAACTCATCTACAGCCATCAGGATGTTGAAGATGAAATTAACGAAACTGACTGATCTGTTATGGGTATCAAAGCATCATTAAGTAAGGTTTTTGCCTGGTTTGTAAACCGGCAGCTTAATACTATGCGCAAAAACGCACTGTCGCTACAGCAAAAAAACTTTAGCCATCTAATCCATCAGGCAAAAAATACCGTATTTGGTACCGACCATAATTTCGGTGCGATAACCAGTTACGATGACTTCAAGAAAAACGTTCCCATCCGCGATTACGAAGAATTGCGCCCTTACATTGAACGTGTAGTAAACGGCGAAGAGAATGTAATGTGGCCCGGCAAACCCGCTTACCTGGCCAAAACATCGGGCACTACCTCGGGCGTAAAATATATTCCTATCTCTAAGGAAAGCATGCCGGAGCATATCAAGGCAGCACGTAACGCACTGCTAAGTTATATCCATGAAACAGGCAGAGCGGATTTTGTAGATGGTAAAATGATATTCCTGCAAGGCAGCCCGATACTGGCTGAGAAGCATGGCGTACAAACCGGCAGGCTATCGGGTATTGTAGCTCACCACGTACCGGGATATTTGCAAAAAAACAGGCTTCCATCCTATCAAACCAATTGCATTGAGGATTGGGAAGAAAAAGTTGACGCCATTGTTGAGGAAACAAAAAACGAGGATATGCGCCTCATTTCGGGTATCCCCCCTTGGTGTCAAATGTATTTCGACAGGTTATCTGCTGTATCAGGTGGTAAAAAGATCAAAGACATTTTCCCGAATTTTAAGCTCTATGTGCATGGCGGGGTTAACTACCAACCCTACCGCGCACGCATGGAAGAAAGCATTGGCTTTGGCATTGATAGTATCGAAACCTACCCTGCATCAGAGGGTTTTATCGCCTTTCAGGATTCGCAGAAAGGAAAGGGTTTACTGCTGATGGTTGATGCCGGCATATTCTATGAGTTTATCCCAAGCGACGAGTATTTTAATGAGAATCCAACGCGCATTAACTTAAAAGATGTAGAGTTGGATAAGAATTATGCACTTATCTTGAACACCAGCGCAGGTCTTTGGGGTTACAGTATCGG
>JAESTD010000192.1 GCA_016763755.1 Mucilaginibacter sp. | reverse complement strand
CCCCTCGTGTCATTGCGAGGAGCGACAGCGACGTGGTAATCTCATAGGTAGTTCCGCGCGCTTGTCCTGTGAGATTGCTTCGTTCCTCGCAATGACAGGGTTTTGATTGCCTATCATATTATTTGACACTGACCTTGTAAACTATAGAGTCAACTTATTCGTTATATATTTATATTTGTGTTCTGACTAATTATAGTGCCATGATTTTAATTCGTTTTTTAATTATATCAATCTGCTCGCTATACATCATTCGTAGCCTGGTGCGTATATTTTTGCCTATGCTGTTTCAAAGTGTTGTGAACAAAGCGCAGGAGCAGGCCCGCCAGCAGCAAAACTACTACGAGCAGCAACAACGCCGCGCTGATGGCAAGATCCGTATAGACCACATGCCCGAACAACGCAAAAGTTCAGTTCCTGATTCTGAGGGAGAATTTGTAGATTACGAGGAAATCAAATAAACCTATGCTTCCCGAAGGAATTTACAAACGGAGAAAAAATCATAATAACACACCACCAACAGTACTGCTGGTTATCACCAATTGTATAGTACTTGCCGTCCTTATCCAGCTTTTCACCGGATGTAATGCTATCAATAATTTTTTCTGGGGAGCCCTTGCCATACTGGCACTTTATAATGTTTACACTATAAGGCGCAACCCTGATGAGTATAACTGGATAAATGCTGTTCTCTATATTGTAAGCACTTTGTTAATGATAGTGCTTTTCTTTTACTTCCAAAACCAGCCGCACAGTTGCTGATTCTGTAAAACTTATCATTTTTAATCTCATCCAATTTTCTATTTTTGGAAGATTTTAAGATTATAAATAGTATTCCCTAAACAAGTTTAAATGAACAACTGGATAAAGCGCAATGGCGGGCATCTGATAGTTGCAGCAATTTTTTTCATACTGACGTATGCTTATTTCCTAAACCCTATTATGCAGGGAAAGGTATTATATCAGAGTGATGTTTTGCAGGCAAAGGCTATGCAGAAAGAGATAATGGATGTGAAGGAAAAAACCGGCCACGCTCCGTTATGGACAAACCAGATGTTTGGCGGTATGCCAAGCTACCAGATATGGGCCAAATATGGCAAAAACCTTACTACCTATGTTATCGATGCTTTAAAAGGCGCATTCCCTAACCCGGTTGATACCGTGTTGCTTTACTTGTTTGGTGCTTATTTGTTATTTAATACTCTTAAGCTTAACCAATGGCTTGCGGCTGCAGGCGCTGTAGCTTTCGCTTTTTCATCCTACAATTTTATTTATATCGAAGCCGGGCATGCTAACCAGGCTTATGCCATTGCTTTTTTTGCGCCTATAGTTGCAGGCATTATCATGACTTTGCGCGGGCAGTATATTTTAGGGGCATCGTTAACGACGTTTTTCCTGGCGATGGAGATCCGCTCAAACCACGTGCAGATGACCTACTATCTGTTACTGGCAATCGCCATCCTTATATTTATTGAACTTTACCACGCTATCAAAGCCAAAGCTACAAAGCCGTTCTTTAAAGCTATAGCCTATCTGTTTGCAGGTACTATAATTGCCGTGCTGGTCAATGCCGGTTCCCTGTGGACTACCTACGAGTACAGTAAATACACCATCCGCGGTAAACCAAACCTAAAAAGCGAAACCACTGCCGAGAACGCCGGTTTGGATAAAGATTACGCTTACACCTGGAGCGAAAGCCCGACAGAGATATTCACTTTTTTTATCCCTAACGCCTACGGTGGCGGCAGCAGCACCACAATGGGTGAAGGTTCTAAAGTTGTAAAATCATTAACAGACAAAGGTGTTGACGCCGGGCAGGCGCAGCAATTGGCCTCGCAATTGCCACTTTACTGGGGTAACAAGCCAAGCACCAGCGGCCCATGGTATTTTGGTGCTGTTGTATTCTTCTTATTTGTATTAGGATTGATCATCATTAAACATCGTATTAAATGGTGGTTGTTAGGTGCTGTGTTGTTAAGCGTATTCCTGTCGTTCGGCAAGAATTTACCGTTCCTGTCAGACTTGTTCTTTAACTATTTGCCTTTATACAATAAATTCCGCGCGGTAGAATCTACGTTGGTAATAGCATCATTATGCTTCCCGCTGCTGGCGTTCCTGGCGCTTAATGAAGTATTCGAGAATCCTGATAAGGCTTATGTATTTGCTAAAGCAAAACTGGCCTTTTATATCTCTGGTGGTTTAACCCTGCTCATGATATTGCTACCGGGCCTTATCCTTAATTTTAAAGGAACCGAGCATCAAAACCTGATCAATGCTTTGGCTCAGGCTTTCCGCGGTGATACAGGCATGGCCAATACGGTAGCCAATGCACTTGTTGAAGACCGCCAAACTTTAGAAAAGCAAGATGCTATCCGCACATTGATATTTATAGCCCTTGCGTTTGGCTTGGTTTGGATAGTTATTAAACAAAAGATCAATACTACGTTTGCAGCGATTGCATTCTTGGGCGTGGTGCTTATCGATATGTGGAGTGTTGATAAACGTTACCTAAAAGACGACACCTTCGTATCAGGCGAGGTGATCAACCAGGCTTACGTTGCCCGCGAGGTGGACGAGTTCATCATGCGCGATAAGGATCCAAACTTCAGGGTGATGGACCTAACTTTGCCTAATCCGTTCAGTGATTCGCATTCATCATATTTCTACAAAACAGTTGGTGGTTTCCACTCCGCAAGGTTGCGCCGTTTTGATGAGGTTATTCAAAACCAGTTCACCAAGAGCGTTAACCAGGATGTATTGGATATGTTGAACGCCAAATACATTATAACACCAGACCCAAAAACAGGAGCAGCCAGTATGCACGCCAACAACACCGCATGCGGCAATGCATGGTTTGTAAAAAGTGTAAAATACGCTAAAAATGCTGATGAGGAAATGCAGGCAATCAGCAGTTTTGATCCTCAAAATGAAGCTATGGTTGATGAGAGTTACAAGAAAACCGTTGAGGCAAAAACGTTGGGCTACGATGCCAATGCCTCTATCAAATTAACCAGCTATACTCCCGAGCATTTAACCTACCAAACCGGTTCTACAGCCAACCAGGTAGCAGTGTTCTCTGAAATATATTACGATAAAGGCTGGACTATGCTGATCGATGGTGTTGAACAACCATACTACCGTGCAGATTATTTGCTGCGTGCGGCAACCATCCCGGTAGGTAATCATAAAGTGGAGTTTATTTTCCATCCGGCGTCATACTACACCGGTGAGAATATTTCCCTTGCAGGTTCGGTATTACTTGTACTTGCCCTTGGTGGTGCAGTATATACAGAGCGTAAAAAGAAACAACCGGCAAAAGCTTAATTGGCTTAGCTGATGAAAAAAGGCGATGAGAAATCATCGCCTTTTTATTTTTTAGCTAAACGCCTCATTGGAATGACGGGTTTTATCATCTAATCATTCGTCCGTCTGTGCAGCAACCAATACCACCCTAAATTAAATGCAATTACGGCATGGTTAAACAGCGTTGGTATCAATCCATAATGCCGTTTCATTATATCGAAACGCTCCTGCAAGCTCTGCTGGTGTTTGGCTTTTGACATGCCTCCGACCAGGTACTTTGCGACGTAGCCATCCACGCGGACGATCTGTGTTGCTTTCTTAGCCGCCTTAATTATCCAGTCAATGTCGGCACTCAGCTTGTACCTGGGGTCGTAAGGTTCTACGAGGGAACGTTTGATGTAAATGGCCTGGTGGCTTATACTCATCCCATATTTAAACCCTCGCCATGTGAACTTTTTAGGCGCTTTGTGGCGGCGTTGGCCAAGGCTTTCTCGAGCGTCATTCACCATTTCTGTTTCGCCGTAATAGATGTCGGCATCGAGTGTGGTGGCGAATACTTTGGTAACGGTGTCATTATTATAAAACTCGTCGCCTGAGTTCATGAATATAACGTAATCGCCTGTGGCAATAGCAAGGCCTTTGTTCATGGCATCGTAAATGCCTTTATCTTTCTCGCTGATTAGTTTTGCTAACCTGTCTTCATATTTCTTAACCACATCCAACGTGCCATCGTTTGATGCGCCGTCTATAACAATATATTCTATGGCCGGATAGGTTTGATTGAGAACAGATAGCATAGTCCGCTCTATATCGCGCACGTTGTTGTATACGATGGTGATAACCGACAGAACAGGTTGTTTCATCTGTTGATGGGCTTTAATACTGATTGGTAAAGTGAAATATATTGGCCGGCAACCTTCTCGTTATTAAATACCCGCTTTACCTTATCTCGCGCTGCCGACGAATATTTATCCCATTCATCAGTAGTAAGCAGCATTTGCAAACCCGTAGCCAGATCGCCGGATGATTTGAACTCGGCCAGGTAACCGTTTGTCCAGTGGTCTATCAGGTCGGGGATGCCGCCGGTATTAAAGGCCACGACAGGCGTTCCGCAAGCCATGGACTCCATTATCATATTGGGCAGGTTATCTTCTACTGATGGCGATACAAAAACATCAGCAAGACTATATACCTCTGCCAAATCAGATGGCGAAGTAATGGTGTTTAATTGATACACCCTAAAAGGCAACGCAGAGGTATCAAAGTGTTTATTCTTCCCGAAGATGACTATCTCTATCTGCTCGTCAGGAAAAAGGCTTTTAAGATGGTTTAGGGCATCTACCAAAAAGTTGATCCCCTTGCGGCGGTCATTAATATTGGCCGCACCAAAAAGGATAACCTTAGCACCTTCGGTAACTTTCCATTTGGCGCGCATAGCGACTTTGCCTTTTGGAGAAAACAGTTCGGTATCTATGGGATTGGGGATTGCTTCTATCATGAAACCTTTTAGCAAGCTGCTTTTCATGGCCACCTCACCCAGCCAATGGCTGCAGGTTACGATGGATAAATTTTTAGCTTGCTCAAACAAACTACTCTTACGCAGCCAACCACTGTGTGATAGATCGTCATCCTGCGGATCGCGAAGGAAATAACAGTTGCCGCACTGGTTTTTGAAATGATTGCAAGGGCCGGCATAATGGCAGCCACCGGTAAAAGCCCACATATCGTGCAGTGTCCAAACCACGGGTTTGTTTAGCGCAAAAAGTCTCTTGAGATCTTTAACAGACAAGAACCCCAAGTTAGTCCAATGCAAGTGAATAATATCAGCTTCGCGTATAACTTTATCGTGGCTGATATCCGTACCAGCATTAGCGGCAGAGAATGCAAAACGTACGGCTTTCTCTCGCTCATGAAATAAGATGTAAGGAATACGCTCTAAAAGAAAGTTGAACTTTGCCCTCAGTTTACCGAAAAGTCCCTGGTTAACACCGTGTACACCTTCGGCCTGGCGGCGTTTATCCTGCACCACCATCGTAGCCTCAATGCCTTGTTGCCTGAGTGCGTTATGCAGGCGTATACAGGCCTCGGCTGCGCCCCCGCCTGCATCAGATGTATTTATGAGTGCAACCTTCATTTCTAAGCGGCAAGTATAACGATACTAAATATAAAAATTTTACTTTTGATTGCTTCATTTGTGTTTAAATGAAGTTTGATATCATCAGGTAAAAAATAAATGGGTTTCTTCAGCTACATATTCCAGGATTGGAAAGCTAACCGCGGCAACATTAAGGGGCGGCTGGTGCTTACTATGTTCAGGCTGGTAAATGCCATTAATATGTATACCATCACCAAGATTATCTTTTTCCCCTACCTGATGTTCTATCGCTTTTTTGTAGAGTGGAGCCTGGGGGTGGAGCTGCCGCGTAAACTGACCATAGGTCGCAACTTCGTGTTCTATCATGGACAGGGTTTGGTGGTGAACAATAAGGTGATCATGGGCGAGAATTGTGTGCTGCGCAACGGCGTTACCATTGGCCATAAAAAACTCGCCGATGGAACATTAAGCGGTTGCCCGCGTTTAGGTAACCATGTCGATGTGGGTGCTAATGTTTGCATCATCGGCGATATTACGATTGGTAACAATGTAACTATTGGCGCAGGCGCTGTAGTGGTTAAAAGCATACCCGATAACAGCGTAGCGGTTGGTAACCCGGCACGCATTTTAAATAACAAGGTTGAAGCCCCGATTGATAGCATCTAATGGATAATAACTTACTAACCGACCGCTCTTTTTGGAAATCGTTTTGGGAATCGCGCAAGGGATTGATCTTTAAGCTGAAACCTAATTACGTTTTTGGCGATATATTGGGCAAACTCATTAAAGAGAAAGGCATCCGGAACGCTATTGAACTGGGTGGGTTCCCGGGGTATTATTCAATCTATCTCAAAAAATATCAGCACCTTAAAACTACCCTGCTCGATTATTTTATCCATCCCGATCTGATCAACCAGTTGCTTGCAGCTAACGATCTTAAACCCGGCGATATCAATATCATCGAAACCGACCTGTTTACCTACGAGCCTGCAGACAAGTTTGATATGGTATTATCATTCGGATTGATAGAGCATTTTAATGATACGCAGTTCATCATTAAAGAGCACCTTAAATTCCTGAAACCGGGCGGAACTTTGTTCATTACCCTACCAAATTTTAAGGCGGTTAACGGCTGGGTGCAAAAGAATTTCGATAAGGAAAACTACGATAAACACAACATCAACAGTATGGACTTAACTCTGCTGCACGATAGTTGCAAAGCCTTGGGCCTAAAAGACATTGAAACCTATTACCACGGCAAGTTTACCGTTTGGCTGGAGAATAAATCTGAACAATCTACAATTGCCAAAGGTATAGTAAAGTTAATATGGGTTGCAGGCAAGGTGTTTACGAAGATCATCCCCATAGATAGCAAGGCGCTATCACCTTATATTGTGGTAAAGGCGATTTTATAGTAGGCTCTGACTATAGCGTGTGATCATTAACGAGCTAATACTACAAAGTATCAAAACATAAAAGGCCGGGGTTTTACCCGGCCTTGCTCATTATGAGATCAGTTAGTAGTTAATTTTTCTTATTTGCAGTATTTAGCAGCCTCTGCCGCAGCGGTTTTTGAACCGAGACTAATAGCCTGTTTAAAATCGGTACAAGCATTAGCGATATCTTTCTGGTTTACGCGCGCACTGCCACGAAGGGTATAGATCTGAGAGTTTTTAGGTTCGATTTTAAGCGCATAGTTAAAATCGAGGTTGCTGCGTTCGGTATCGCCTACATAGCTGCGGGCAAGCCCTCGCCAGGCAAACGCTACAGTATTTTCTATGTTCAGAAAGGTTACGCTGTTAAAATCGTCAACTGCACCCTGGTAGTTTTGTGAAGCCAGGCGTATTTTACCGCGGATAAGGAAAGCTTCTTCCTGCGCATCATCTATTTTAATACCTTTTGCAATATCCGCAGCAGCCCCCGCATTGTCTTTTAATTCAAACTTTGCGCTACCGCGGTTAACGTAAGCCAAAGCCGATCCGGTATCTATTTTTAAAGCAACATCATAATCTGCAATGGCACCCTGCAAATCGTTAGTATGTTGTTTTGCCACACCACGGCCTATGTAGAAATTAGCATTCTTTCCGTTTCTGGCTATCAGTGTATTAAATATGGGCAAACTCTCCGCGTAAAATCTCGAGCGGATTATCGACTTTGCAAACCTGTTTCGCAGATCATCGTCGTCTTTGTCAATAGTGGCAACACGCTTATAATCTGCTAATGCACCGGGTTTATCATTTACCTTCATGCGGGCTTCGGCGCGGCGCAGTAAAGTTTCAGAATCGTTTGGGCTATAGCTTAACGCCTTATTATAATAGCCAACGGCAGCATCAAACTGATGCCTGCCAAAAGCAATGTTTCCCAACAATACATATGAGTAATCGTTAGCGGGGTTCATCCTGATACCCTCGTTAAGATCGGCAAGCGCAGCGGTAGTGTCCTTCAATTCGAGGTTGGCACGGGCACGGCTTATATAGGCATAGGCATTTTTTGCATCAAGCTCAATCGCCTTTCCGGCATCCTCTTTTGCATCGCTAAAGGCACGCTTGCTCAATTTAAGATCGGCCCGGCTCTGGAAAGCATCAGAGGTTTCTTTCAATTCAATTGATTTATTGAAATCCTCCATTGCGCTTTCACTATCCTTCAGATTGTATTTAACCAACCCATCGTACAAATAAAGCTCGGCATTGTTAGGGTCACGTTTAATGGCTTCGCCAAAATATTGCAGGGCTCCGTTTTTATCATTGGCGTTGCTTAGCGCATTTGCCAGGTACCTGTACAGGTTGGGCAGGCGCGGGTTTAAAGCGATGGTGGCTTTATAGTCGGCAACGGCGGCGCTATAGTTCTTGATATTTCCGTAAGCATTGCCACGGTAAAATAAAGCCTCTGCATTACGCGGGTTAAGTGCCAAAGAAGTGGTAAAATCAGCAATGGCTCCTTTGTAATCGCCTAAGTTGCCTTTAGAGTTAGCCCGGTAATAAATTAGGTCAGCGTTTTTAGGATCAAGTGCTACAGCTTTGTTATAATCTTCGATGGCTCCCTGGTCGTCTTTTAGATTAGCCTTGGCAACACCGCGATATTCATACAAAGACGGATCTTTAGGATCCATTGAGATAGCTTTGGTAAAATCATCTACTGCACCCTGATGATTGCCTAAATTAGCCTTGGCATTAGCGCGATAGTGGTACATCTCAGCACGTGGACTCAATGCTATGGCTTTATCAAAATCGGCAATGGCCTCGTTATACCTGCCTTTATCATTGTAGATATTAGCACGATACAGGTACGCTGAAGCATTGTTCGGGTCGTACTGGATAGTTTTGCCGTAGTCGGCAATGGCATTATCTGCCTCTTTAAGATTGCTGTACGCGTTTGCGCGATAGAAATATGCTTTGGCGTTGTTGGGCTCTATTTCGATAGCTTTACCAAAGTCAATTACTGCCTGGCGATAATTTTTGATGTTAGCTTCGGTATTACCTACGCCGATATACGTTTCGGCGCTTTGCGCGAGGCAGCAAAACGGTAACAGTAAGAATGCTATAGTTAATCTGACCATTTGTAAAATCTTATCTGAAAGGCTTAATTAATACTGAGAACGATGCCGTTGTACCATCACCTGTATTCCGACCGTTGATAAAATGCCCCCCTGTTACGAAAAATGATAAGCGCTTGTTTGCTGTGTAACCGTACGTAAGTGATGCCTGGTTAAAAGCAAAGTTTTTATTAACTGCCTGTATAGGCGAAAACTGCGTGAATTTACTGGATGAATAGAAACCGCCCAACGATACCGATAACTGGTGATGAAAGCGCCTATCTAACGTTAAACCGAATGTACCTGTATAACGGTCTTGCGTAGGGCCATCCGGACCAAAATATTGGCGAACGCCGTTCTCAAGTGTAAAATAATAATTCTTGCCAAACACTTTTCCACTTCCTGCAAAAGCCAGCTTTATCTCGGCACCTTGTTCGCGGTAGCCAAGTCCAAGGTCATTATACAATGGGGTTATGAAAGTTCCCTGTACAGTAAAATAATAGATGTAATTGATGTTGGCTACATAATAGCGTAAACCTATCTCCAGATCAGTAAGGCCCGAACTGGTGGTTTTGTACTGCGAGTCTTCGTACGTGTTATGTACATAAGGCAGCAAGGCAACGGCAGCCAAACGCCTGCTGATGCCGTATTCTGCATAAAGCGAAAACCCTATGGATTGAAAATGCCCGCCGTTTGGAAATGGATTTTTACGACGTAATGAATCCCATCCACTGTTTGCGTAAAAATAGCTAACCGACGGTGACAACAATAAACGCTTTGGCCTTACAGGGAAACCACCTGCAAAACTGGTGCTGTGGGCCAAAGTAAAAAGGCTTACCGCTATCAGAAATATTTTAAAATGAGTATTGGTTTTTGTCATGTCGTCAGCTTAAAATAATGCAAAATGGTCGCGCATCCATCTGCCTTCTAATTCTTTATATGATGTTGATATTTCGTGGCCAAGGTCTTTGAAGATCATTATCCTTTTTTTACCGGGTACGGCGTTGAACGTAGCGTACTCGTTATATGGCGGTGCATAAGGGTCAAGCGAGCCTATACCCATAATCATCGGGCAGGTTATGCTTTCGGCGAAGTTTTTACCGTCGTAATAATTCATATTACTTAGCACTTTATCAAGTGTTAAGCCCGGCTGGGTACGAACATATTTTTTTATATCGATCATAGGCCAGGTAACCTCGCCATCCAGATTGTTTACATCACAAAGGATCGGGTTTTGTGCCGAGCAAAGGTTAACACGTTTATCCAGCGCAGCTGTAGCTAAGGCTAAATACCCACCCATACTACCACCCGATACCAGGATGTTATCGTGCTTTAAGTTGGGTTGTGCGTAGATAAAATCGATAGCGCGCAAGCAATCCATAATTACGCCACGCATTACGTACTTGTCTTTATCCTCAATCCTGTAAAAAATAAATTCATCGCGCCTGGTATCAATTTGCCCGCGGCTATTGCCTTGGCCTCTTACGTTAAGGGTGATGATAGCCAGATCCTCATCTAAACCTGTAATAGGTGATAGATTAACTTGGTAACCAGGCAAACCCAACAGCACCGAAAATTTATGGTTAGGGTTTGAGTTGATAGGTACCGTCATCCAGCCCTTTATGAGATAGTTATCCAACGACCGCATCTCGATGAGGTAAACCTTGCGATTATCGGTATTCATCTTTGGCATTGGCGTTATTTTGAAATCCGGTTTTACGGCAGCTAAGTCTTCTTTAGCTTTGTTCCAGAAAGCATCAAAATCGGCTGGTTTTGTATAGCCCGAGCGGATAGCATCGGGTTTGATTCCGAATACCCGGCGGGTAGTATCATCATACTCTGATATATTAACCATAAAGTTAACCTTATAAAAGCCGCTTGGCAGCGACGGCATATCAAAGCTGTATTTCTGTGAACTGTTCTTTCCCAGGTTTACCTTTTGCGATTCTGTTTTAATGTTTTTACCGTGCTGCGTTATCAGGTATGATACCGTACCCGTTTGCGGAGTTTTGGTAGGGTTTTTTACCTCGAATGTATAACTTGCATGATCACTAAAAACAGCATTCTTATTACCGGCGGTGAGCACGGTTGATATACTTTCATCATCATCCTGAGCAAAAGCGCTATTGAAACCTGTTGCGGTTATAATGCAGAGGATTAATATAAATATCTTGTTTAATCTGGTTACCATGGTTTAAAATGCAGCTTAAGCTTTTATTGCCTCAGATTTGTTCTCGGGGTTACGCGCTTTATTCTTGATCAAAAAATCCGACTGACGAATATAATGATTTAGCGGCTCCTCAATCAGTTTAAATAACACTATAGAAACCGCATTCAATACAATAAATGCATAGAGCACGTTTAGGTTGTCATATTGAAAAGGCGAGTTCCAATCTTTTCCCCATTTGTCATAAAGTTCAAAAATATCGTCGTTCCATTTGTTCAGATAGTTATGGAATATGTCATACATCCAACCTAAATGAATCAGATAGAATATGTACGAGCTTTTACCAAGCAACTCCACAAATTTAAAACTCAATATTTTTTTGAGGGTAGTAGTTTCTGTTAATAAACCATAAAAGAACACTGCTATAGAGGCAGCCAGCAAATAATTATTGGTTGCAATACCGAATGGATGGTGCAAACCCGCTATTTCGCCTTTAGGGATAGGAAGTATGGACATTATCCAAACGCAAACAAATATAGCCAGGAAGCCGCCGTAAGTGAACCAGGTTTTTGCCTGCCCGTCAATTTTATCCTGCCTGCGTTTTACGATCAATGCCAGTTGTATCCCGGCGAAAAACTCAAAACAACGCCCCAAAAAGTATAAAGAAACATAAAGGTAAAATTGCCGAAGAAACCATACCAGTTAACATTTCTGAATATCATGACCAGCCCCGCGCCAAACAGTGTTACCACCGCCCATTGCAGCCAAAACTTATTATATTTTTTAGCGAAATAGAATATAAACGGGGCTGAAAAATAGAAACATTCTTCGACTGTAAGACTCCAGCCTTGCGCAATACCTGTAAACTTTAGCTGATCAAAAAAGCCCCGAACAAAGGTTACGTTCATAAAAAACAGTCCGATTGGATTGCCGAAACCGTTTACCGTTTTAGGATCGTGTGTAAAATAGTAAGAAATAAAGGCGCCTGCCGTAAGAAGAAAATACATGGGGTAGATACGCGCAACCCTGTTTTTAAGATATTGCTTAAACCAATCGCCAGTGAGCTTAAAATTATCAAAGTACCTGAAAGCGATCAAAAACCCCGATAGCACGAAGAATATGGTTACACCGATATGCAATTCGTTAAGAAAACGTTGCACACCATGGGAAAAATCCTCATCAAAGGCATATGCATAGTGCGAAATGAACACCAGGTACGCCGCCAATGCTCGCACTCCCGTTAAAGCCGGAATATAATTTTGTAGAGGTTTTTGCGCCAAAACAGTTTATAAAAATTAATTTTTACGGTAAAATGTTCGTAATAGTTATACAAAGTAAATACCAACCGCATCTTTTTGTGCGACGCTCTATTACAGAATTAAGAAATTTTGGTAATAATTGTTTAAAAACATTTGGCAAAAATCAATTATTGGGTCGTTAGGCCTCTCCCCCAAACCCCTCTCCGAGGGAGAGGGGCTTTTAGATGCAGAGTGGGCTCATAGCGCGCTCCCCTGCACTACACCTCTTTCTAAAATGCGTTGGTCAATGCGGTATTGGATCTCGCTTTTTTTCAATCCCCAGTTTGGGGCTATAAGCAGTTCGCGGTCGCTGAGGCCGAATAAACGCTGGATAACAATATCCGGACGAACCAATGGCAGTAGATCGCAAAGAAAATCAGCATACTCATCCAGGCTAAAAAGCTTAAACGGTTCGCGCTTATATTTTACGCCCATCACACTGCCTTCAACAATATGCAGGTGGTGGAACTTTACAAATTTTATCTGTTGGTGGCGATTGATCTCATCGGCATAGGCCAGCATCATTTCGCGCGTTTCGCCGGGCAACCCAAATATGGTATGCACACAAATATCAAGCGGACTGTTTTCTACAAGTTTCAACGCTTTCAGCAATTCATCATGACTGCAGCCGCGGTTTATCTGGGCCAGGGTATCATCATAAATGCTTTCCATACCCATTTCCAGGTCAACGTCAAAGCGGTCGGTATAGCTTTCAAGCAGGGCAACTTTTTCAAAGTCGATACAATCAGGGCGTGTACCTACGCTAAGCCCTACAATATCCTCGGTGCCGTAGCTCAAAGCCTCATCATACATCATTCTTAAATAATGCGCCGGGGCATAGGTGTTAGTATTTGGCTGAAAGTAGATGATAAATTTATCGGCCCTATTGCCTTTACGGGCGCGCTCCATGCCTTCCATTACTTGCTGGCGCACAGTTGCAGCGTTACGGCTAACCGATGGTGTAAATGAATCGACATTGCAATAGGTGCAACCGCCATATCCTTTGCTGCCATCCCGGTTAGGGCAGGTAAAGCCACCATCAACAATTACTTTAAATACGCGCTTTCCCTTATACTTCTCGCGAAGCCAGGGGCCGTAATTATTGTAACCTTTATCCCACTGTACCCCTGCCTGGTTTGTTAACATCATGATAACCGCAAAGATACAGTTTTTTTGATGTGCAGATTTCAAATATACAGATGTGCAAATGAACATAAGCCCGGAGTTGCTAAACCCACTGGCAACTACTATGCTTGCATATAAAATTACTATTTTTGTTATCGCTACAAACTATAATTATACCTGCATGGAAAGCATAGCGCCCTATAAATCTGTCAATAAGATCCGCCTGGTTACTGCTGCTTCGTTATTTGACGGGCACGATGCTACCATTAATATTATGCGCCGCATTTTGCAAAGCACAGGCGCCGAGGTAATTCACCTGGGCCACAACCGTAGTGTTGACGAGATCGTAAACTGCGCCATACAAGAAGATGTGCAAGGCATCGCCATTACCAGTTACCAGGGCGGGCACGTTGAGTATTTTAAATATATGTATGATCTGCTGCGCGAACGTGGTGCAGGCCACATAAAAATATTTGGCGGTGGTGGTGGCGTTTTTCTGCCTGACGAAATAACCGAACTGCAAGCCTACGGCATTTGCAAGATCTACTCTCCTGATGACGGCCGCAAAATGGGGCTTCAAGGCATGATCAATCACATGATGCAGGAGTGCGATTTTCTACCGCCATCGGGATATGCAAACGAAGAGCAGAACGATAAAGCAAAAACGATTAAAGATATTGCCAGAAGCATAACAGCTGCCGAACAGGGCAACTACTCACCGATCGCTACTCACCAATCATCATCTACAACCCCTGTCCTCGGCATAACCGGTACCGGTGGTTCGGGTAAATCGAGTTTGGTGGATGAAATTGTGCGCAGATATTTACTGGAAACGGATAAAACGCTTGCAATTATTTCTGTAGACCCCAGCAAACGTAAAACCGGCGGCGCCTTGCTTGGCGACCGTATCCGGATGAACGCGATCAACAATTCGAGGGTTTATATGCGGTCGTTAGCTACCAGGCAGGCCAACCTGGCTCTGAGCAAATACGTGCAGGAAGCTATAGATATCTGCAAAGCTGCCGGGTATGATATGGTAATTGTTGAAACCAGTGGTATAGGCCAGTCTGATACCATGATAACCGACTACTGCGATCTATCGCTCTATGTAATGACACCTGAGTTTGGTGCTGCTACACAGCTGGAAAAGATAGACATGCTTGACTTTGCCGATCTGGTTGCGCTTAACAAGTTTGATAAACGCGGCGCATTGGATGCCATTCGTGATGTGCGCAAACAATACAAGCGTAATCATATGCTGTTTGATGCCAAAGACGAAGATATACCGGTTTACGGTACCATGGCATCGCAGTTTAATGACCCCGGCATGAACACACTTTTTGCTGCATTGATTGATAAAGTAAAAGAAAAAACTGGGGTAGACCTCTTAGGGAATCAAGAGCCAAGAATCAGAAACCACGAAGGTGAATCTGAAAAGATCTATATTATTCCTCCAGACAGGATCCGCTATCTGGCAGAAATAGCCGAAAACAGCGCTTCTTATACAGAATGGGTGAATGAGCAGTGCCGAATTGCACAGCAATTGTATAATGTTAAAGGAAGCCTCTCCCTGGCCCTCTCCAAAGGAGAGGAGATAAAAGGATATGAAAACAAAGTCCTCTCCTTTGGAGAGGATTTAGGTGAGGCATTACAAGACATTTACAACCACCTCGAACAACACCTGCATCCCGAATGCAAACGACTACTAAAAGAATGGCCCGAAACGGTTGCCAAGTACAAGGCGGACAACTTTATTTACAAGGTACGCGATAAAGAAATTAAGCAGCCGCTTTATTATACTTCACTATCGCAATTACAGATACCCAAAATAGCATTGCCGAAATATGAGGCCTGGGGCGATGTATTGCGTTGGTTGCTAACGGAAAATGTGCCGGGAGAGTTCCCGTATACTGCAGGAGTGTTTCCGCTAAAGCGCGAAGGAGAAGATCCTACCCGGATGTTTGCCGGCGAAGGTGGACCCGAGCGTACCAACAAGCGTTTCCATTACGTATCACTTGGTCAGCCGGCGCACAGACTTTCAACGGCATTTGATTCCGTTACCCTTTACGGCGAAGACCCGCATATCCGCCCTGACATTTATGGCAAAATAGGTAATTCCGGGGTAAGCATTGCTACGCTTGACGACGCCAAAAAGCTCTATTCTGGTTTTGATCTTTGCCACGCGTCCACCTCGGTAAGTATGACCATCAATGGCCCCGCCCCCATGTTGTTGGGCTTTTTTATGAATGCCGCCATTGATCAGCAATGTGAGAAATATATTACTGAGAACGGATTAGAGCATTTAGTGGAGGCGAAGTTTAAGGAATCGTATGATGATAAGGGGATTGAGAGGCCGGTGTATGGGGCCTCACCCAAGCCCTCTCCAACAGAGAGGGTTTTAGAACAGCCTCACCCTGCCCTCTCCAAAGGAGAGGGTTCTGAAAATCATGATTCAAAAGTTCTTGGTTATGAGACTGCTGATCTTAAAATTTGGAACATTTTAAAGGGGAATTCTCGAGATAACAGACAAAATGCCACTGAAACTGAAAACATACTTTGGCAACAGCTGCGAAATAATCAAACTGGATATAAAATTAGAAGGCAACACGCCATAGACGGCTACATCGCTGACTTTGTTTGCATACCGAAAGGTCTGGTTATTGAAATCGACGGTGGCTATCACAGCTTAACAACCGAACAAGACGAAGTTCGCACTCAAGTATTGAAAGGTGAAGGATTTGATGTGATCAGATTTACAAATCAAGACGTTTCAGACAATCTTGAACAAGTAATTCAGTCAATAAGGCAACAACTTAAAAATCAACCAGACAGGAAAGTCCTCTCCTTTGGAGAGGATTTAGGTGAGGCTTCTACCGAAAAAGATTTAGAGGGGGCTGCTTTTGAAGACGATTCAAGTGAGGCTCCTAAAAGCGTATCCACCCTTCCTGCTGGCAACTCAGGTCTCGGCCTTTTACTTCTCGGCCTTACCGGCGACCAGGTGTTGCCACCTGATATTTACGAGCCCATAAAAGCCAGGGCGATCTCTACCGTTCGTGGTACAGTGCAGGCAGATATTCTGAAAGAAGATCAGGCGCAAAACACCTGTATCTTTAGTACCGAATTTGCATTGCGCATGATGGGCGATATCCAGCAGTATTTTATTGATGAGAAGGTGCGCAATTTTTACTCGGTGTCTATTTCAGGTTATCATATTGCCGAGGCTGGTGCAAACCCTATCACCCAGTTAGCATTCACGCTTGCTAATGGTTTTACTTATGTAGAGTATTACTTAAGCAGGGGCATGCATATAGATGACTTTGCGCCTAACCTGTCGTTCTTCTTTAGTAATGGTATTGATCCGGAGTATTCTGTTATAGGTAGGGTAGCAAGGCGTATTTGGGCTAAAGCCATCAAAAATAAATACAAGGGAAATGACAGGTCGCAGAAATTAAAATATCATATCCAAACCAGCGGCCGTTCGCTGCATGCGCAGGAAATTGACTTCAACGATATCCGTACCACACTGCAGGCGTTATACGCCATCTATGATAATTGCAATTCGCTCCATACAAACGCCTATGACGAGGCTATTACTACCCCTACCGAAGAGTCGGTACGCCGGGCGATGGCTATACAACTCATCATCAACCGTGAACTTGGCCTTGCAAAAAATGAGAATCCAATACAGGGCGCATTTATTATTGAAGAACTTACAGATCTGGTTGAACAAGCAGTACTTACCGAATTTAAAGCGATCAATGATCGCGGTGGTGTGCTTGGCGCTATGGAAACAATGTATCAGCGAAGTAAGATACAGGAGGAATCGCTTTATTACGAAACGCTTAAGCATACCGGCGAATATCCTATCATCGGCGTAAACACATTCTTGAATAAAAAAGGCTCGCCAACGATTATCCCTTCAGAGGTTATACGTGCTACAGAAGAAGAGAAACAGGTGCAGATAGCCAACCTTGAGAATTTTCACGATCGAAATTCCGATAAAGCTGAGAAATTGTTAAAACAACTACAACAAACCGCCACAGCCGGCGACAATATTTTTGAAAGTCTGATAGAAGTTTGCAAGTATTGTTCACTCGGCCAGATAAGCCATGCACTTTACGAAGTTGGCGGCCAGTATAGGAGAAATATGTAAATCACTCAATTTGTAGTTTAGCATTATCAACACGGATCCTGAAACGGGGTAGCATCTCCCCCTCAACGTCAAGGAAAGATATAGTACCGCCAAATCTGCAATTTTTACCATCAAAGCCTGTCCACTCCGTAAGTGAATAAAGTGTTTCAGGTTTTACGTATATAAAAGCGAATATATTGGTGCCTTGTCTGTTAGTTGCTGTTATCATCAATGTATCTGGTTTATCATTTACCATTTGTACAGTATTTAACCCATATTTATTTTTTATGGGAAACCAGGATGATATAATGCTCTGACCTTTAAATGGTGCAATAAGTGCTAGAGCCTGCTTTTTAGTTAATTTACCATCATTTAACAAGCCTGCGGTTGAATAGATATTCATGTAACGCAAGATTGCCGCAGCATCTTCATCCTTATCAATTTTACCAAGATACTGCCTGGTTAGGGTTTGGGCATCCTGCCATTGCTCAGCTTCTAATGGCTTTATTATCTCATCCCAGTTTTCTTTAGTTAAAACTGATTGGGCTGACAATGATGTGCTGATCATCAAAAAAAGTAAAATAAAGAGATAAGGTTTTTTCATGCAATAAATATACATTTTCGCCTGTTTAATTATTACATAACCTGACTTACCATCACGCAAAATGAAACCTACTGCTATACTGTTTTATTTCCTGTTTTGTACGCTAACCGCTTTTTCACAAAACCTCCGCTCAACCTGCCAAAAAATAAACGAACTGAATAACCGCATTCTTAACGGCAGTATTAAACGTACCGAAGCTGTGAAAGAATTTAGCGGACTGATGGTTCAGCTTAAGGCTGAAGCGAAGATCGCTACCGCAGGTAATTGGATGTTCCCGTTGCAGGGTTACAAAACAAATGCTATTGGTGGCACAAACGGTAACGGTTACAGCGATAAAGGATACAATTACCTTGATGGCAATAAACACTCGGCCCACCCAGCGCATGATATTTTTATAAACGATAAAAACCAGGACGATATTGACGACCGCAGTCTGCAAGCCGTAAATGTATTGGCAGTAGATAACGGCATAGTAGTAGCCTGCAGCAACCAGTGGGAACCCGACAGTAAAATGCGCGGCGGCAAGTTTATCTGGATCTATCACCCGGCAGCAAATATATTTACTTACTACGCGCACAACAGAGAAATACTGGTACAGCCCGGCGATGAAATTAAACAAGGCCAGAAAATTGCCGAGGTTGGTCGCACGGGTTTAAATGCTTACAAGAAACGTTCGCCTACGCATTTACATTTTTCGGCCTTTAAAATCGTAAACGGCCTGCCTGTACCTTTTAATCCTTATCAGCAACTTAAACAATCAGTAAAAAAATGAAAGCACTGATCATCTGTCTTGTTTTTGGTATAGCCTCTCTTTTACCGGCAGATAGCATTAACCGGCGCTTTGCCGCGCCTGCGGGGTATAAGAAAATCATATCTTCTCCTGGTAGCTTTGGCGCCTATCTGCAGACTTTGCCATTAAAACCTGCGGGCACACATACCTTAACCTATAACGGCGCTATTGCCCGTACCGACCCATATACAGCTGCTGTAGTAGATATAAGTATAGGCAACCAGGATTTGCAGCAGTGCGCGGATGCAGTTATGCGGCTGCGAGCCGAATACCTTTTCCAGCGGAAAGACTATCAAAGCATTAGTTTTAATTTCACCAGCGGCTTTAAATGCGATTTTGTGCATTATGCCAACGGTTACCGTTATGCAAATGAAAAATGGGTATTAAAAGGGAAGAAAGATTATTCGCGCGAAAACTTTATGAGATACCTTAATCTGGTATTTTCTTACGCGGGTACTACATCCTTGCAAAAAGAATTAAGGGCGGTTACAAACACTAATGATCTACAGGCTGGCGATGTCTTTATAAAAGGTGGTTCGCCGGGACATTGCTTTATTGTATTGCAGGTGGCAGAAAACGGTCTGCACCAGAAAAAGTTTATGCTGGCACAAAGCTTTATGCCTGCACAAAACATCCAGGTATTGCAAAACGGGTCACCATGGTTTAGCCTGCACGAAGCTGTTGATGTCCCTTATGGCGATATAGTGGTTGCGGCAAACTTAAAACGCTTTTAATTATTAATACCAAACGGTATTCTTTTCTACTATAACAAATTTAGCTCACACCATCCCGGCTTAAAAATATTAACCGCTGAGAAACAATACTCACACTTTATACAGCCGATTACACACTTTGTACCCCATAATGCACAAGCAACGCAGATGAGAGTACAATAAGTGTTACCTTTCAATGTTAAATAAAAACAGGCTATAAAGTATCGCTAATGCGGTATTTGATACTGCACTGGATAAAAGAAATTTAAAAGAGGCACGCATATTGCCCTGCATTGTTTGATATTTTAAGATATAATTATGGAAAATCTGCTTTCTAACTTGTTACACCTTTTTGTGGTTTTTATGATGGTTGTGTTTGTTGTAGGTGGCATATTAGCGCTGACAGGTACATTTGATCATTGGACAGAGCGTTACCGCTTAAAACAACGTCGCCGCAGATTGATTCGTAATAACGAGAGAAAGGGTTACGTAAACACAAATACATCTCACAGGCAGGGTAAACCTGTTCCTGACATGAGTAGCCCTAAAGCTCAGAATTTTAAAAATCAGGGTTATGCCCATTAATGTGACTGAAACAATATTACAGAAGCCTCGCAATGCGGGGCTTTTTTGTTTTATCACCTCGCCTAAAACCTGTCATTCTGAGCAACAGCGAAGAATCTGTTTTACGCCATGAAAGTAAGCAATCAAATGCCTCATTCTTTAGCATGACAGCCCAGGAAAACAAAAAAGGGTCAAGCTCAACGCTTGACCCTTTTTTATATCAAAGTCTTCGGACTTTCGACTTTCGACTTAGAACTATTCAATAACGCTTACTTTAAGCATATTGGTTTTGCCTTGTTTTACAATTGGCACCGCTGCAGTGTTGATCACTACATCGCCAGGTTGCAGCAACTGCTCTGATTTAAGAATAGCATTTACGTCAGAAATGGTTTGATCGGTGCTTTCCAGTTTATCGTAATAGAACGCACGTACACCCCATACAAGGCTGAGTGCATTTAACAATTGCCTGTTTGATGTAAAGATATAAGTACCGGCTTTAGGGCGGTAGCTTGATATCTCAAACGCAGTGTAACCTGATGTAGTCATTGAAACTATACCCACGGCGTTAGTATGCTCAGCCAGGAAAACAGCAGAGCTGCAAAGCGCATCACTCAGATAATTTGCCGAAGCAGCGTCCTGGTTGTCGGCTTTCTCCGCGTTGAACGGATAACCCAAATCTTCTACGTTACGAACAATTTTAGCCATTGTTTCAATAACGATCACCGGAAATTCGCCTACTGATGTTTCGCCGCTTAGCATTACCGCGTCAGCACCATCTAATACAGAGTTGGCAACGTCATTAACCTCGGCACGGGTTGGGCGAGGGGTAGTGATCATTGATTCAAGCATCTGCGTAGCAACAATAACCGGTTTTGATGCATCACGACATTTTTTCGCGATCATTTTTTGCAGCAATGGTACTTCTTCAAGCGGGCACTCAACACCCAGGTCACCACGGGCGATCATAACCGCATCGGTAGCTGCAATGATGTCATCAATGTTATCGATAGCCTCAGGTTTTTCAACCTTAGCAATAACACGTGCACCTTTGCCACTCTCGCGGATGATACGTTTCAGATCAACAATATCGGCACCGGTACGTACGAATGAAAGACCTATCCAGTCCACATCCTGCTCTAAAGCAAAATGAAGGTTCTCAATATCTTCAGGCGTTAAGCTGGGGATAGATACTTTAGTATTTGGCAGGTTAACGCCTTTACGTGATGTTAATATACCGCCGTGTACTACTTCGCAGATAACGGTATCATTGCGGTTGGTATCAATAACTTTTAATTGCAGTTTACCATCATCTAACAAGATGATCTCGTTTGCCTGTACATCCTGCGGGAAACTTGGGTAAGTGATGTAGATCTGGTTATCATCACCAATACACTCGTGAGTAGTAATGTTGATGCGGGTACCATTAACAAGGTGTATACCACCATCCTTAACAAGACCGATACGGATTTTAGGGCCCTGTAAATCAGCAAGGATACCCACGTTGGTTTTATATTCTGCGTTTATCTCGCGAATAATGTCAATTACTTTTTTGTGGTCTTCCGGCTTACCGTGCGAGAAATTAAGGCGGCAAACATTTAACCCCGCCCTTATCATTGCAAGCAATGTAGCTTTCTTGGCCGACGCCGGGCCCATTGTAGCAACGATCTTGGTACGATTATAATAAAAATTCATATTCTCAGATTAATTCAGGCTATTATAAATCAATGTGTATTAAATACACATTTTTTAAAATTTTGGCTAAAATAACAGATTTTCCCGTGATTTTATTTTTTTTGGGTCAATCTTTACTGCGGCAACAATTTCAGGTATCTTATTAAGGCCCGAAATAATGCTCTCCAGGTCATCCTCATCAATATAATTTTTGATCATTATAAAGTAGTCGGCCTCGCGCATTTCGGGTACAAGGTAGCCTTCAGTTCCCTTATTTCCAATAAAATAGAAATCTGTT
>JAESTD010000191.1 GCA_016763755.1 Mucilaginibacter sp. | reverse complement strand
CCGGCCACTATTGAGTGGGAATAAGTGGTTGTTATTTGTTTTAGCAGCGGTAATTGGTGCATGTTCGCCCAAGGTGAACCCCGTATCTAAACCCGCCGATAAAACAACAGCTGAAAAAACTCCGGAAAAAGAAAAAGTTGCAGAAAAGCCTCAGGCCAAAGTGTCTGAGGCAAAAGCTTCTGTAGTATCCCTCATTCTGCCACTCGGGCTGGATAATGCTGCTGCTGGTCAAAATTACACGCCGGTAAAACTCAAGTCGGCTAATATGTCGGTAGAGTATTACCAGGGCTTTAAACTGGCGCTGGATTCTGTCACCACCAACGGTGCAAATTTTAAGCTGCAGATATTTGATACCAAAGATGACATGGCACAGGCCCACAGCCTTGGTTTGAATCCGCAGGTAAAAACAGGTGACCTGATAGTTGGCCCTGTTTTCCCCGAAGATGTAAAGGCTTTCAGTGCCATGATGACCTCGCCCGGCAAAGCTATCGTTTCGCCGCTGTCACCCGCATCACCCGCAACCTTCAAAAATCAGAACCTTATCACTATGACGCCGCCGCTGGAGTACCATGCACGTGGAGCGGCAGAGTATGTGGCAAAGCAAATACGCCCGAAAAAGGTATTCATTTTAAGTTCGGGCTTTAGCGATGAGAAGGCCTATAGCTCACCGTTTAAAAAAACCATCGACAGCCTCAGCAAGCGCAAGATCCAGGTGATCACTACTACCATCACCCGCGGCAATTTAACGCCGCTGGTAAAGCAGTTGTCCCCATCAGACCAAAATATATTCCTGGTGCCATCAACCAAACAGGCATTTTTAATGGTGACTTTGCGTTCGTTAGATACGCTATCGCAGAAATATAAGGTAACCTTGTTCGGCCATCCAAGCTGGGAAAAATTTGCCTTCCTGAAATCGGCCTTGTTGCAAAGATTAAATACGCACATCACCTCGTCTGACAAGGTGGATTACAAAAATGGCGACACAAACGCATTTTTGCGAAGCTACCGCCGAACCTACCATGCAGAGCCTACCGACTTTGCTATTAAAGGTTTTGATGAAGGCCTTTACTTTGCCAAACTATTGGCCGATGGCGAGGATATGAGCAAACCAGATCTTGACGATTTTACAGGGTTGCACAACAGTTTCCACTTTGTAAAACTACCGGGCCAGGGATGGGTAAACACGCATGTTGATATACTACGGTACGAGAATTTTGATTTAAAAAAGGTGAAATGAAAGCGGTAAACCAATTAAAGACGTTTCAGCGGATATTGGGCGAATACCCTGCCGATACGCCTTTAAGCAAATTTTTGCCGGGCTTTTATCGCCAGAACAAACAAATGGGCTCCACCGACCGTAAGGTTGCGGGCCGTTTGATATACAATTACTTTCGTTTGGGTCGTGCTTTGCCAAACCTGCCTGCCGAAGACCGCTTGATGGTTGCCGAGTTTTTCTGCAACACGCAAACCAACTCTTTTCTGCAACATTTTAAACCTGACTGGGCAGCCTGCATCAGCTTTAATATCGACGAAAAAATAGCACTGGTGAAAACTACCTACCCCGATTTTAAGTTGGAAGATGTTTTCCCCTGGAGCAAAGAATTGTCTGAAGGGATAGACAAGCAAGCCTTCCTCAAATCCTTCTTTGTTCAGCCGGATCTGTTTATCCGAGTGAACAAAGGTTTTGAGCAACAGGTAAAAAGCGAACTCACCAAAGCTGATGTCAAGTTTAAGGACGAGGGCAACAACTGCCTGTCATTGCCAAACAGTACCCGCCTGGATGTGATATTCCCTAAACAACATTGGTTTGAGGTGCAGGATCTTTCATCACAACAAACAGCCAACTACTTTAAGCCTAACCGTTGGGACAGCTGGTGGGATGCATGCGCAGCATCGGGTGGTAAATCATTATTACTACACAGCCTTCAGCCGGATATTAAACTGGTGGTGTCAGATATCCGCGAATCCATCCTCTCCAATCTTGACGAGCGCTTCCAGCAGGCCGGGCTAATGAAATACCAAAAAAAGGTGATGGCCCTGATGCAGAACAACGAGCAGTTGCTGTACAATTATGCTTTTGACGGCATCATCCTTGATGCCCCTTGCAGCGGCTCCGGTACCTGGGGCCGTACGCCTGAGATGGTCAGTCAGTTTGAGATACATAAAGCTGATTTTTTTAAACGCCTGCAACAAGGTATTGCCACAAACGTGGCGAAGCACCTAAAACCCGGCAAGCCGTTGATTTATATCACCTGCTCGGCTTTGAAAGCAGAGAATGAGGATGCAGTTAATTATCTTATCAAAGAATTAGGCTTGGAATTGGAAGAGCAGCAGGTATTAAAAGGTTATAGCCACAAGGCTGATACCATGTTTGTGGCGAGGCTGGTAGCGCCAGGACAAGAATCAAGAAGCGAGAATCAAGAATCAAGAGAATAAACAAATATCCAACTATGTCATTGCGATCCGCCGGCCGGCGGAGTGGCAACCTCATAGGACAATCGGATATACTGAGATTGCCACGTCGCTACGCTCCTCGCAATGACATGTTGGTTTATGCATTCTCCATTCGTTAAAAAATGTTAATCATTTCACTTCATGCGCATTGCCTGTTTACATTCGTGCAAACCGTAACCCTATGCTGTACAACTACATCACCATTGCCTGGCGAAACATCCTCAAAAACAAGCTTTTCTCGTTCATTAATATATTCGGCCTCTCGGTTGGGATAGCTTTTACTATGTTAATGGCGGCTTATGTGTGGCACGAGTGGAGCGTAAACCATGACCTGCGCAATGCGGATAACCAGTACATTATTCAAAGCAAGTGGAAAGACACATCGCTGGGTATGGAGCTTACTACTTCTGCTGAGTTAGCAAAAGCCATGAAAGAGCAATATCCTAATCTTGTGGTCAACTACTACCATTGGGATGGTATTGCTTCTACGGTATCAAAAGGCGATATGCACTTCCGCGAAAGCCTGCAGGTAGGCGATAGCACTTTCCTGAGCATGTACGGGTTTAAATTGCTGCATGGTGACGCAAATACAGCATTGAACCAACCATTCACAGCAGTACTTACCGAGCAAACAGCTATCAAATATTTTGGTAAAACAGATGTGGTGGGGCAAACCATCAGCATAGAGAGCTTCAGCGGCAGCAAGCACGATTTTATGATAACCGGGGTGATGGCCAAACTGGCCAAAAACTCGGTTACCAATGTAATAGAGGCCAGCAACAGCACGATATTCCTGCCGGCATCAGCCGAAAAGTTCATGAGTCGAAGTTTGGATGGCTGGAACAATACCGGCGGATTGGTAAGCCTGGTAGAACTAAGGAACGGCGTAAAACCCCAGGACCTTGATGCGCCTATGCGTGCGCTTATCAAAAAGAACGCCGCTGAAAACGTAGCAGCAAATCTTACACCCTACCTGGTGCCGCTTAAATCATTTTACCTTGAGTTTGGCAACGGGGCCGTAAAGAAAATGCTGTACACGCTATCTTTTATCGCCTTGTTTATCCTGCTGATGGCTATCATTAACTTTGTAAATATCTGTATCAGCCGTTCATCGCAACGGATGAAGGAAATGGGTATCCGCAAGGTATTGGGCGGCTTGCGCAAGCAACTGATATGGCAGTTCCTGATAGAATCTGTTGTTCTGGTCTTTATTGCCACGCTCCTGGCCTTTGGCCTTTATGTTTTGGCGAAACAGTACTTTGCTAATATGCTGAGTGCCGAAATAGGCGGGTTGTTCTCGTTCCCTCTATATTTCTATTTATTCCCGTTAGCCTTCGCTTTACTGATAGGGCTGATAGCCGGGCTATATCCCGCCCTTGTGTTATCATCATTAAAATCAGTCGACTCGCTGAAAGGCAAACTAAACCAAGTAAAGGATAACGTATATTTCCGAAAGGGATTGATCGCTTTCCAGTTTACAACGGCCTGTGTGGTGCTGATATCGGCCATTTTGATATCTAAGCAGATCAACCTGTTCTTCGGTAAAAACCTGGGTTATGATAAAGATTATGTAGTGTATGCCCAGATCCCGCGCGATTGGTCTAAACCCGGCGTGCAAAAAATGCAGGATATCCGTTACCGCCTTTCGCAGTTACCGCAGATAAAAAGTGTAAGCCTTTCATGGGAGATACCTGATGGTGGTGCAAGCGGTGGCATGCAGGTTTATAAAATGACAGATAACCCTGATCATGCCTTCCCGGCAACGGGTTTAATTACCGATAATGCTTATGCGGAAACCTATGGCATCCCGATGAAGGCGGGTGAGTTCTTCCGCCCTCAATACATGCCTGCGGATTCGGCTCTTGTGGTGATCAACGAATCGCAATCAAAGGCCCTCGGTTTTAAATCGCCCGATGAGGCTATTGGCAAGCAGTTTATGTCGGTAGGTGTACCTGCCCCGGCAACGATTTGTGGTGTAACTGCCGATTTTGTTTTCGGTGGCATGAGCAGCAAAACAGGGCCCATCACTTTTATGAACGTTAATCAGGTTCCGTTTTACCGGTATTTCTCTATCAAACTCCGCCCCGGCAATATGGAACAAAACCTGGCTGCCGTACAAAAGAAATGGGCCGAAGTAATGCCCGGCGCACCGTTCGAGTACAACTTTTTGGATGATATGTTGGCCAAGATGTACAAAACAGAGATCCAGCTCAAAAAAGCGTCTTACCTGGCAACCGGCCTGGCTATCATCATCGTTCTGTTAGGAGTCTTGGGTCTAATATCGCTCAGCGTGCAAAAGCGTACCAAAGAGATAGGCGTACGCAAGGTGCTTGGCGCTACAGAGAAAGATGTGGTAGTACTATTTCTTAAAGACTTTATGGGGACTATCGCCATAGCAGCGGTAGTGGCCTGTCCACTGGCTTATTGGATGATGCATACCTGGCTAAATGGCTATGCTTACAAAGTTTCGCTTACGCCGCAACCATTTGCTATAGCGTTTGCCTCACTCGTGATATTAACATCTATATTGATAAGCTTGCAGACGATAAAAGCAGCATTAGCCAACCCGGTGAAGAGTTTGAGAACGGAATGATTTGAAGATCATATAATTTGAAGACTTGAAAATTCCATCATTTTCAAGTTGACACATTTTCAAGTCTTCAAATTACAATCCCGAGTTACTCCTAAACAGTTTTATCGCAATAGCCAGCAGTATTACCCCAAAAGCTTTGCGCAGAATGTGCAGGCCAGTTTTCCCGAACAGCTTCTCCAGCCATTTCACGTTTTTAAGTACCAGGTAAACCACAGCCGTATTCAGAATGATACCTACCAAGATGTTTTGAGTTTGGTATTGAGATTTAAGGGATAACAGGGTGGTCATAGTACCGGCACCAGCTATGAGCGGGAAGGCCAGCGGCACAATAGATGCAGCCTCAGGTACTTCTTCTTTAAAGAACGTTACGCCAAGGATCATTTCCAACGCGATGATGAAGATCACGATAGAACCGGCTATCGCAAATGAGGAAATATCCAGCCCGATAACAGATAGTAATTCGTCACCCGCGAACAGGAAACCTATCATCAGCACCAACACGGCAATACTCGCCTTTTCCGACTCGATATGACCTACCTTTTGGCGCAGCTGGATAATGATGGGTATAGCCCCCAGAATATCGATGATAGCAAAAAGGATCATCGTAACCGATAAGATCTCTTTAAAAATAAGTGGATGCATAGCTTAGGACTGCTTTTCTTTCAAAATTAAACGAATACCAAACAAAAGTGCAATTAAAATATAGAATGCCGACAAAAAGAAAACACTATGTACAGATATAACAGTTACCAGTCCGGCGGTAATGGGGCCCAAAGTTTGCCCTATTGAAATATAAGCCTGGTTTACGCCCATGACTTCGCCGCGGTGGTGTTCGTCGTTATGATCGGCTATAATTGCGTTAAGCATGGGATTGCGCAGGCCATTGAACAAGCCGTAAATGGCAATGGATATCGCAAACAAAATAACGCCGGTAGCAAAGCCGGTTATTATCATCATGCCTAAACAAAAAATAGTAGAGATTAAAAGAATTACCGACTGCATCGGGATGATCTTTTTTATTACCGGTACCAGTAATTGCATAAATATACCGGTAATGCCAAAGCCCGCATAAAATAAACCTGTTTGGGATGTGCTCAATTTAAGTTGATCAACACTAAACGTCTGGAAACCGATGATCATAGCAAACTGCCCCATGGTTAGTAAAAAGCCTGTTGCTATGGCCGTGCCTATCACCGGCTTTTTTAATACCGTTACCAGTGAAGCAACTGAAAAGCCGCCGCCTTTGAGCGTTGCGTTCTTCAGTTTGTTGGTTTCCTTTAAAAACAACATCGACAATATTACACCCAATACAGCGATGCCTGCCGCAAAAAAGAACGGCACTTTCATCCCAAACTTGCTCAGTAAACCACCCACTGCCGGGCCTATCACAAAGCCAAACCCAAATGCCGAGCTCAGTATCCCGAAGTTTTTGGCCCTTTCTTTTGGTGAAGAAATATCTGATACCATAGCCTGTGCTACCGAGATATTGCCACCCGTTAACCCGTCTAATATCCGCGCAGCAAAAAGTACAAAAACACTGTTAGCCAGCCCAAACAACACAAAAGATGCTGCTGTGCCTATTAAACTAATTACCAATATAGGCTTACGCCCCCATTTATCAGATAACGAACCCAATATAGGTGTAGCTACAAATTGCGCAATGGAGAAAGCGGCAGTTAATAACCCTATGGTATGCTCGTTAACGCCAAACTTTTTGCCATAGGGGTACAGCAGCGGTATAATAATACCAAAGCCCATGGAGTTGATAATGGCTATCAAAACCAGCACCCAAATAATGCGGTTGACCTTCATGCCCTTACAAAAGGCTTTAAAACAAAAAAGGTTCTGCCATGGCAGAACCTTTTCATATATCGTAATTAAAAAATTACTGTTTTTCGAAATCAGTGGCGGTCGGCAGTATATCGCCGCCTTTACCCAGTTTGCTGTGGTTTTTACTATAACCAAAATAGATCAATAAGCCTAATACCATCCACACCAAAGCACTCAATTGTGTTTCAGTTGGTAAGCCTACGATCATACCGGCACAAACTAACATACCGAGAATAGGTACTACCGGAACTAACGGCGTTTTGAATGGACGTGGCAGATCTGGGTCGGTGTTGCGTAATAAGATCACTCCAACACATACCAGTATAAATGCAAACAAGGTTCCGATTGATGTTAAATCGCCTGCTACACTACCCGGCACAAATGCCGCAAATGCACCTACAAATATGAACAAGATCATATTG
>JAESTD010000190.1 GCA_016763755.1 Mucilaginibacter sp. | reverse complement strand
TTTGTACGGCTTCCTGGGCTTTTATGGTAAAGTTGTTAAAATTCATAGTACCGACATATCATCAAAACTTCGGCCATATCATGTTTATCCATAACAGCCTGAATATTTGACATAAGCGAATGATAATTGCACGTCATTTTGTCAACCTGACTGACTAAATGTTGCGATTATTTAGAAAATGGATCTTATGTAATTCTGGTAATTATTTAATCCTGTAAATTCTGATCGAAGAACTTATCATTAAAGTTCACGAGGTACAATTCATCAGTTGCGCGTGTGCAGGCGGTGTAGAACCAGCGCAGAAAATCGGTATTTACCATCTCTTCGGTTAGGTAACCTTGGTCAACAAATACGGCACCCCATTGGCCGCCCTGAGCTTTGTGGCAAGTAATGGCATAACCGAATTTAACTTGCAGGGCGTTGTAATAAGGGTTCGTTTTTAACTCGTTATGTTTATCGCGCTTATTAGGGATATGGTCATAATCTTTCATTGCCTCTTCGTAAAAGCGGCGCTGGTCGTCGGCTAAAAGTGCGGGGGCTTCTGAGTAGAGTGTGTCCAACAATACTTTACAATCCAGGATCGGGTCTTCGGCGTAATCGATGAACTCCAGTTGTACATCCGCGAAGCGAAAACCATACATCTCCTCAAATCGACGTACTTTTTTAACGCGGGCTATATCGCCGTTGGCTATGAAACCGGTGCTGCTGTCTTCCTGGTCTTTGAGCCAGAAATAATTATTGCGAACGATCATTAGCTGGTCGCCGCCCGTTAGTTCTTCCTCGCGGTACAGGATGCGGCCACGGATCTGTTTATTATAAAGGTTGGCGTTCTTGTTGCTGCGGCAGATGATGAGCGTATCATCGTTGCCGTATTTATTGTAGGCGTAATTAAGTCCTTCTTCCAGCATATCGCCACGCATGCGGTAAACATCCTTGTAACCCTTGGTAACAATGCGGGGCATCACTTCCTTTTCCTGCCGGATGATGTTGCGCACGTTAGTCACATTGTATAAAATTCCCGATTCTTTTTGCTGGCGCAGAACGTCGGTCAATTCGTAGGTATGTACATCCAATCCAAAAGTACCTTTCATCAGTTTTGCATCCAGCGCGGGGCTGTCAATGGTACCCACGGGTGGTAACTGGGCGGTATCTCCTACCAGCATCAGTTTGCAATTTTTGGTATTGTAAACGTAATTCACCAGGTCGCGCAGCAGGGTTTCGCGGTTGCCGCTGTTGTGCTCGTTCGAAATCATGGAAGCTTCATCCACAATAAAGAGCGTATTAGCGCTCATATTCTCGGCCAGGGCAAAAGCTTCATCAACATTAATGGCCGATTTTTTTCGGTAAATTCGTTTATGGATAGTGAACGCCTTACGGCCGCTGTAATTAGTGATAACCTTGGCGGCCCTGCCCGTAGGCGCAAGCAATACCGACCTGAAATTGTACTTAGGCAAAGCTTTTACCAACGCACCTACGATGGTGGTTTTACCGGTACCGGCATAACCTCTGAGAATAAAGCATTCGTCGCCGTCTTCGGTAGCCAGGAAATTATGCAGCTTATGAAAAAGCTCCTGCTGCTGTGCCGTTGGCTGGTGCGGAAAGCTCTTGCTGATATATTCGGTGCCTTGCATAGCACAAAAATGCCAATAACTATGTTAATGTAGGTAATTGATAAAAAATATTACTTTTGCTTTAACTGCATGAGCGAGAATAAAACCCTTTACACCAGCAACGATCTAAGCCTGAGCCAGGCGCACAGCTATACCCTGTTGTTGCAAGTTGAAACAGACAGTTTCAATTACGCTATTGTATACGGCAAACAGCTTTTAGCCTGGGGCGAAAACTTTAGCATCGATGAGTTGCGTGACCCTAATCAGCTGCGTGATATCCTGACGGCCAACTACAAGCAAGTGATAACCGGTTTGGCCACCGAAGCTTTTACCTTACTGCCCAAATCACTCTACGAGCCTAACCGCGCTAACGAAATAGCCCGCCTATTGGATGTAAAAGAAAACGAAAAAGTATTTACGCAGGTTTTGGATGATGATAACATTATTGTCTACAAGGTTGATGAGAACCTTAATTACGCGGTTAAAGATCTGGATAACCAATTCATTATCCACAAAGATGCCGGCTTTATCAAAGCCATCCCCAATGATTACCCAACAAGCACTAACTTGTATTTAAATATACAGAACGATAGCGTTTCTATAGTTAACTACAAGTACAACAAAGTGCGCTTTTATAACACCTTCACTGTTAAAAATCACCAAGAACTGGCTTATTTTAGTGCTCTGGTGGCCAAAGAACTGGAACTTGATCCGAAAGATATGCGACTGGTGCTAAGTGGTGAAATTGATGATAACCACAATTATTTTAGCTATCTGAAAGAATTTTTTGGCCAGGTAAGTTTGAACACCGTATCCGTTTTGGAAGCACCTTACCACCTGGAATCGCACAGGTTATTGAGCCTTGCAGCTTTAACGTTATGCGTATAATTGGTGGCAAGCTAAAAGGGTTAAGACTAAATCCGCCTAAGAATTTACCGGTACGCCCTACTACCGATCTTGCGAAAGAGGCGCTTTTCAATATCCTGCAAAACCAGATAGCGTTTGAGGGTATTACCGTGCTTGACCTTTTTAGCGGTACGGGCAATATCTCCATGGAATTTGCATCCCGCTATGCAGAGAAAGTAACTTCGGTTGATAGAAGCGTACATTGTGTGCATTATCTTAAAGACGCATCGCGCCAGCATGGCCTTAGCCAGATAGAAACTTTTAAAGCGGATGTGTTTAAATACCTGGCTATGGAGACCGAGCAATATGACCTCATATTTGCCGACCCACCGTACGATCTGGACAAGATCCCAACCATATCAAAGGTGGTTTTTGAGCGCAACCTGCTGAAATCTGACGGTTTATTGATAGTTGAACACCAGAGCATGCAGAACCTGGCCAACCATCCGTCTTTTGTTGAGCAGCGCAAATACGGGCATTCGTCGTTCTCTTTTTTTAAGCATCCGCAGAATGAGCAATAATCACGTAAGAAACTTGCAGACTACGGTATTATCAGATAACTGGTACACCCTGCGTAAAGCAACCTATGAACTCTTAAGCCGCGACGGTGAATGGCAGGCCCAGCAGCGTGAGGCTTACGACCGAGGCAACGGCGCGGTGATTTTGTTATACAACAAAGCCGAAGGAAAAGTGATACTTACCCGTCAGTTCAGGTTGCCTACATATTTAAATGGTAATGAAGATGGTTACCTGATAGAAGCTTGCGCCGGTTTATTGGATGAGCATAATCCTGAAGATTGCATCCGCAAGGAAACCGAGGAAGAAACAGGGTATAAAATATCGCATGTTGAAAAAATTTTTGAGGCGTACATGTCGCCAGGCTCTGTTACAGAGATCTTATATTTCTTTGTAGCCGAATACAGTAAAGACATGAAAGTAAGTGAGGGCGGCGGCTTGGCCGACGAGACTGAGAGCATTGAAGTATTGGAACTTGAATTTAGCCACGCACTTGATATGGTGAAAACAGGCGAGATAAATGATGCCAAGACGATAATGTTATTGCAGTATGCGCAGATAAATGGGTTGTTAAGCTAAAGCAACGATCACCCCTCCCTGCTACTACACAAATCCATCGCACCCCTCCCAAGGGAGGGAATTTTAGTCATTCACATTATTGATTACAATATTTCCCTATTTTTGATGAGCAAAAGCCCAAATATGAAAATAGCCCTGTTCCCGGGTTCGTTTGATCCTGTTACCAAAGCACACGTGGATATCGTAAAACGATCTGTAAATCTGTTCGATAAGTTGTATATCGGTGTGGGTGTTAACAGCAGTAAACAAGGATTGCTTTCTGCCGGCAAACGCGAAGAAATGCTTCGGGCCGTATTCGCTTATGATGAGCGCATCCACGTGGTAGCTTACGAAGGCCTTACCGTTGATTTCTGTCGGAGCATTGGCGCCGATTACATGATCCGCGGGATACGTACGGTTAGCGATTTTGAGTATGAAAAGGCTATCGCTCAAATGAACCATGCGCTTGAGCCCGAAATAGAAAGTATATTTATCGTGAGCAAGCCGGGTTATTCATCCATCAGCTCGAGCATCGTACGCGAGATCATACGTTACAACGGCGATGTTTCTCAGTTTGTCCCTAAAGAAGCTATACCGTTTCTGCAATAAGCTTTTCTTTTACCAGTACATCTATGATAGATGGAAAAGTGTTATCAGTGATGGTTGGCACTTCTTTATCTTTAAACCAGCGCACATCGGTTATACCTTCTTCTAATTGGGGTACCAGCTTGGCTTTACCTTTGTAACGCATTTTAAACCAGTGGGTCTTTTTAAGCACCACCTCGTTTTTGTAAATGTAGGTATGGTAAGTTTTGCAGATCTTTTCTTCGAGCCTACTTACTTTAATACCGCACTCCTCTTCTACCTCGCGCACGGCGGCAATTTTGGTTTTCTCTTTCTTCTCTATCTTTCCTTTAGGCAGGTCCCATTTATCGTTACGGTAGATGAACAGATGCTCGCCGTGTTGGTTGGTTACCAGGCCACCTGCAGCCTCTATCAGAAAGTTATCTTTGATAACCTGCTTTAAAAAAGCTTTGGCATCATTGCAAAGCACATAAAATAAATTATGCTTTTGCTTAAGCGCCCAGTGATAAACAATTTTCAGATCAAAGTGCTCTGCATCAATCTCTTTGTATCCCAAATCCAAATCGGGTGTTTTAACGGTAAGCAAAACCACTTTTTCGTTAATATAAATTCTGTATTTTTGAGCCATGTTTAACAATAGAGAGACCCAACAGCAGGTCGCCGAATTTTTGCTGCAAATTAAAGCAATAAAATTACAACCTACTAATCCTTTTACATGGGCTTCTGGCTGGAAATCACCGATCTATTGCGATAACCGTGTTACCTTGTCATATCCAACTATACGTACTTACATCAGGCAACAATTATCATCGGCTATACAGGAAACTTTTGGTTCGGTTGATGCCATTGCGGGCGTTGCCACTGCAGGTATACCACAAGGTGCCTTAGTAGCACAGGAACTTGGTTTACCTTTCATCTACGTACGTGCCAAAGCAAAAGAGCATGGCCGCGGTAATTTGATCGAAGGCGAGATTACTCCCGGCCAGCGTGTGGTGGTTATTGAAGATCTTGTATCAACCGGCAAAAGCAGCTTACAAGCTGTTGATGCCCTGCGCGAAGCCGGCTACACCGTTGCAGGTTTGGCTGCCATATTCAGTTATGGTTTTGACGTTGCGAATGAGAATTTCAAAAATGCTAAATGCCCGTACTTTACGTTATCAAACTACAATGCCCTTATTAAATATGCTGAAGAAAAGCAGTTTATTACACCGGCAGATGTAGAGATGCTAAAAAAATGGCGCGAGGAACCGTCAACCTGGGGCCAATAAAATCCTACCGTTATTATGAGTATATTTGAAAGTGCAGTTACCATAAATAAGCCTGCGAGTGTTGTTTATGCTTTTTTAGCGGATATGAACAACCACAAGCAATTAATGCCCGACAGCATTACAGACTGGGAATCTACTGCAGACAGGGCAAGTTTCAACGTCCAGAACATTACAAAACTTTCTTTGCAGATCGAAGAACGCGTTGCCGATACGCTGATCAGAATTATCCCGGCAGAGAAACCGCCTTTTGATATGGAGCTGAAATGGGAATTTGCCACTTCACAGGAAACTACTGAAGTGAAATTCACCATTACGGCCGACCTGAATATGATGATGAAGATGCTGGCCGGTGGCCCGTTGAAAAAACTCGTAGAAGAAGAAACGGCTAACTTAGTACGTTTGCTAAGTTAGCCGTGAGAATCAAATTTCGTTTCTGCTGCCGTTTTGAATGTGTTTGGCAGCCACTAACGCGTTTACGATGAACAGACTGGTTACTACAATAGCCATAGCTTAATTAGGGGTTTTAAGGGGTTTATAAGGCTTAGGGGATAAAGAATCGATATTACCTGTTCAAATGTCATACCGTTGCATAAATATATGCATTTATCGCCCGATACAAGCATTTAACAAAGTTTTTTAACACTAAATATTAAGCCATTTGTGGAAGCTAATCCTCAAACTTAACGCCGTCTTGTAGATTATAAATCCCATCTTTTAAAAACCGTGCTAAATCACCCCAAAGCTTCAATTAGTTAACAATTTACCGTACCTTTGCGGCAAAATAGAAACGCAGCATGATCACGGTATCAAACTTATCTCTTCGTTACGGTAAACGCATCCTTTTTGAGGATGTTAACCTTAAATTTACCCAAGGCAACTGCTATGGCATAATCGGTGCAAACGGTGCCGGCAAATCAACTTTCCTTAAGATATTATCCGGTGAGATAGACCCTACAAGTGGTTCGGTAAGCTTTACCCCCGGCGAGCGTATGGCCGTGTTAAGCCAAAACCATTACGCCTTTGACGAATTTACCGTTATTGAGACCGTAATGATGGGCCATAAAGAGATGTATGCCGTAATGAAGGAAAAGGATGCTATCTATTTAAAAGAGGATTTCAGCGATGCCGATGGCGAGCGCGCCGGCGAATTGGAAAACCTTTTTGCTGAAATGGATGGCTGGAATGCCGAAAGTAATGCCGCTACCCTGTTAAGCAACCTTGGTATTAAAGAAGATAACCACTACAAACAAGTTAAAGACCTTGATAATACGCAAAAAGTTCGCGTGTTATTGGCGCAAGCGCTTTTTGGTAAACCCGATATCCTGATACTGGATGAGCCTACCAACGATTTGGATATTAACACCATTAGCTGGTTGGAGGATTTTCTGGCATCGTATGAAGCTATTGTACTGGTTGTATCTCACGACAGGCACTTTTTAGATACTGTTTGTACTCACGTAGTAGATATTGACTTTGGTAAAATGACCATTTATACCGGCAACTACTCATTCTGGTACGAATCGAGCCAACTGGCATTGAAACAACGTGCCGAGCAAAATAAAAAGGCTGAAGATAAGGTTAAAGAGCTACAGGAGTTTATCCGTCGCTTTAGCGCCAATGCCTCTAAATCAAAACAGGCAACCAGTCGTAAAAAAGCTTTGGATAAGATCAACCTTGATGAGATCCAACCGTCAAACCGTAAATATCCGGGCATCATATTCAATAACCAGGGTCGCGAAATTGGCGACCAGGTACTGCAAACCGAAAACTTAAGTAAATCGCTTAATGGTGAGCTGCTGTTCTCCAATATAAGTTTTATGGCAGCTAAAGGCGATAAGATAGCTGTACTATCGCAAAACAGTTTAGCTACAACGGCTTTCTACGATGTGTTAACTGGTCGCGATACTGATTACAAAGGCTCATTTAAATGGGGCGTTACAGTTAACCTGGCTGATATACCTACAGATAGCGCAAAATATTTTAAAGGCAAAGATGATAACCTGATAGACTGGCTGCGCGAATATTCGCCGGGCGAAAAGGATGACCAGTTTATTCGTGGTTTCCTTGGCCGCATGCTATTTAGCGGTGAAGAAGTTTTGAAAAAATCAAACGTATTATCAGGTGGTGAAAAAATGCGTTGTATGTTTAGCCGCATGATGCTGCAAAGCGCCAACATGCTACTGTTTGATGAGCCAACCAACCAC
>JAESTD010000189.1 GCA_016763755.1 Mucilaginibacter sp. | reverse complement strand
CAAAGTATATATTCAGCATTTTGCCTAAGGCAATAAGGTGACCACTGGAATGCCAGCTGTAAGCGGCCAGCCACTTTTCGCTCACCCGGAACTTACCGTTGTCTTCATAACCGCGGCTTACTTCGTATACATGGCCGCAGCGACGGATTCGCAGCAGTTGAGTGGTCTTTTCGTTGAGATAATAATCGCACCAGCAGCGGGTATATGTTTTATCCATGACCGCCATGCTGGCGGCGTGCTGGCAGCCAAAAGCGACCAGCGTTTTAAATGCCGCGCAGCAGCGGGCGAAAAATGATTGCTTTTCCATGTTTATTTCTGATTATTTTGTTTGTCTTTGACCAGTGCCCTGATCCCTGCCTCGACGCTTCCGTGCTCGCGGGCGTATTCCTGCACTTTTATCCTTTCTTTACCTTCGGTGGTAAAGGCATAATATTCCTCGGGACAAAGTTCGTTCTTGTATACCTTCATGATCTGGCCGCCGATGTCGATGAAAATCTCCCGGTTGTCTTTGTTGACCGAAAGCAGGATCGTTTTACCTTTATCGGAAAGGCCGAGGGTATCCTGCAGCTTGTCAAACTTGCCCTGGAACTTGCGCATATCCATCAGGATCTTGATGTCGGCATTGTTAATGATGGCGTCCTTGATGATGGGAGAGGAAATCAGATCTTCCAGTTCCTGGGTGATGACGATGGGAATCCCATTGAATTTGCGGATGGTCTTGAAGGCATAGCGCAGGAACTCGGCCATGCCGGATTTGGCGATGGCCTTCCATGCCTCGTCAATCGTCAGCACCTTACGGATACCGGACAGCTTGCGCATCTTGGAGATGAATAATTCCATGATAATCAGCGTCACCACCGGGAAAAGGATCGGGTGGTCCTTGATCTGGTCGAGCTCAAAGACGATGAAAGGCTGTTGCAGCAGATCGAAATTCTCCCGCGCATTCAGCAGGTAATCGAACTCACCGCCCTTGTAATAAGGACGTAAGACGTAAAGGAAATTATCCATGTCAAAAGCGCTTTCTTTGACGCGATGACTCACCAGCACCGCGCGGTAATCGCGCTCAAGGTACTCGTAGAAAGAATCGAAGCCGGGAAACACCGGGGAGTTTTGAGCCAGATATTCATAATAACCCTGTAGTGCGTTTGCCAGGGCCACGTACTCAGCCCGGTTAAAAGTCTCGTTCTCGCCTTTCCAGAGGGATACCAGCAGCGCTTTTAAACTCTCCTTTTTTTCGGTGTCCAACACTTCGCCCCCGCCCAGGTAAAATGGATTGAAGCGGATTGGGTCGGTTTCCGTGTAGGTGAAATAATAGCCCTTTACGGTATCACAAAGTCCGAGGTAACTGCCGCCGATATCGACGGTTACGCAATGTGCACCCTGATCATAAAGCGAGCGCAGGATATGGTTCACGGTCATGGATTTACCCCCACCGGAGGTCCCGCAGACCAGTGTGCCCATATTGGAGGTGATACCCTCATGGCGCGGCGCATCAAACATGTCGGCGTAGACCGGACGGCCGGAGAGGCGGTCGCAGAAGCGGATACCCTCTCCCGGTTTGGCACTTTTGTAATTACTTTCCAAATTAAGGAAACACGCAGCCTGCTCGGCAAAAGTGTCGAAGGTGTCGTTTACGGGGAAGTCAGCGGCATTGCCGGGAATCCCCGACCACCAGATCTGCGCGGCACCATCCGTTTCCGGTTTGGCAGCGGCATCCATGGCGGCTAAGGCCGATAAGACCTGGTTCCCTTTGGCCAGCAAGGTTTCCTTTTTATCCGACCAGACCATGACGTTAAAATGCGCCTTGACCGGTAAGCGCTGCTGACTGATGGCTTCGTTCAAAAAGTCATTCGTTGCATCCAGCGCGATGGCATTCTCCCGCGAGTAGGCCGACAGGGATTGGAGGCGCAGCCTTTTCTTTTCCAGTTGTTTGAGCGTTGCCTGCGCGTCCCCGATAAATATATACTGGTTGTAGATGTGGCTGGTATTCAATAAAAGACCAAGACGTCCCGCAAAGCTGACGGGAAATTTGGTCTGATCGGTGGAATAGGCCTCATAGGTCAGGCGGGAGCCGCAATGGGTGGGCAGATTTTCGGTGTCGCCAAGCGTATAGATCGCCAGTTCACGGTTGCCGATGCGCAGCGTTTCCCCCATGGTGATATCCTGGAATTGGGATGGCCCTTCCTGTTCTGCGAGAAAGCAATAGCGCTCGATTAGCCCGGTGGTTTTGAGCTGGCTTTGCAGGTCAGCCGCCGTCAGTGGTGTCACCCTGATCAGGCGGGTATCTTCCAGAAGGCGCTTGAACTGGCCCGCGGTGTCCCGGAATTCGCGGATGGCCTGTGAGCCCAGCATATCTTTGGGCACCAGGCAGGGCCTGATCAGATTGGAAAACAGGGAGCTCGATGGTTTGCGCCCCTGTGGTTTGCGTGTGAGGTAAACGAAGCAGTCATGCGCCAGGTATTCGCGCCTCTTAAAATAGCGATCGCTGGCTTTGCCCAGGAAGGACAGACGGCTAGCTGCTTTATCCGGTTGAACCGTTTTTTTCCGGAACCAGTCCTGCTTATGCAAAGTGCTGTCTTTGGGCAGTACGCGGATGGCCTTGACCCAGGCCTGGTGCAGATTTTCGTAATCTTCATCCGACAGGGTAAACACTTCCGGCAGGCTGATGCGGAACGCCAGCGTAAATTCTCCCTGCTTGGACAGGATAGCATCCTGCTCAATGCCCAGGATGGGCAATATATCTTTCAATTGTTTTTCCATTTCACATTTCTTCTTTAATTGGTATTTCCTTGCTCGGGCGCAGGCTCAAAATCTGGGCCTTTTGCCCGGCTTCATTCTCCGGGTGATCTGCTCGTGTTCGCGTTGTAACTGTTCACGGTTTTGCCGGATCAGGCGCGGTACCTGGGTTTCACTCAGCGGAATGACCTCGGCTTTCAGTTCCTTTTGGATAGGGTAGCGACGCAGCAGATCGCGTTCGGTCATCCCGTAGATCCGGGCGGTGCCGACCGGGTCCAAGCCGATCTCATTCGGTATTTTGATTTTGATGATCCCATCAGGGAATTCCGTCAGTTTAGTATCAAGGGTAGTTACCTGTTTCATGACGGGTTCGTAAAACGCCTCGTAATGCCAGCCGTCATCGGTAAGGTCGAGCGACTTCAGACTGATGACCGGGAAGAAATATTCGGCATGGCGCAACTCATGCAAGCGGAGGTCGATGTTGAATTTCTCCCCGGCGATATCGATCTGCGGCAAGACACCAT
>JAESTD010000188.1 GCA_016763755.1 Mucilaginibacter sp. | reverse complement strand
TTCGGCATTAATTCAGGTGAAGCATTTGCCGGTGTGATCGGCCCGCTTGTGGAAGTTCCGGCGCTGATAGCATTAGTGAATTTGGCTTTTTGGTTTAGAACCAAATACTACCCAGCCTGATCCTAAAAAATAAAACGACCGACCGAAAAAAGGGCATTTGATACTTCTCGACCCCATGTTCATCTATACCAAATGCAGGATAGCGTACAAGGCGCTCACTGAGATCAATATCCATAACGCCACACCCTGCACCAAGGGTTTGAATCCTACTGAAGCCAATACCTGGCGAGATAGACCTGCACCGATCAGGAACAGTGTCAAGGTAAGTCCAGCTTTCGCTATCATGACCATGTAGGGGCTGATCAGTTTTACTACCGGCAGATAAGTGTTGGCGATCATTGCCAGAATGAATAACCCGATGAAATAAGGAATAGCTACTTTTTTAGATTGGTTTTTGAACAGAAAGGTCGACAAAAATGAGATCGGCACGATCCACAGCGCCCTGGCTAATTTCACTGTAGTAGCTACCTCTAAAGCGTGTGCGCCGTATTTACTGGCAGCCCCGACAACAGAACTGGTATCATGAATGGCAATGGCACACCATAAACCGAACTGGGTTTGTGATAAGTTGAAGTAATGCCCGACTACCGGGAACACAAACAGCGCGATAGAGTTCAGTATAAACACACAACCTAAAGCGACAGAGATCTGTTTTTCTTCGGCCTTGATCACCGGAGAGATGGCTGCAATGGCGCTGCCACCGCAGATAGCCGTACCGTTTGAGATCAGGTAAGAAGTTTTCGTTTCGATCTTCAGCCATTTGCCGATCAGGAAACCGAACACCAAAGTACTGCTGATCGATGCGATGGTAAACAGCACGCCTTCTTTACCGGCCTGCATGGCGCTATGCACGTTCATACCGAAACCCAACCCCACAACCGATACCTGTAACAACAAGTGTGTAGCCTTATGATTTAAATGCAGGTAAGGGTGACCTGATAATTGTGCAACCGCCAAACCTAATAACAGCGCGATAGCCGGACTGACGAATGGTGTAAGGCACAAGGTCACGCAAATAATAAAGATAAATTTGCGGGTGTTTTCGTTCAGGTGAAGAAATGTATGGGTTTGAGTTAATTGATGTTGGGTATCCATGATCTTTGCTTTTGATACCCCAAAATTCCGTCTTATTTAGTGATGATTTTTATCATAAAAGGCGATGGCCGATAACTACAGGTTATGGTAATTTTGAAACCAGCTATAATTAAATAGCTGCCCGGTATTAAATGGCGTATGATGGATATGCTCCATACTTCCCGTTAAATGAAAGTGCTCCCGGAAAATGTTTGATAATGAAGCAGGTGAATGACGTTCAACCGCTAATCCGCTGCACTTTTCCGGGCCATCGATACTAAAAGTCCCGATGATAAGTTTTCCATTAGCGTTTAAATATTTAGCTACCGCCGCCACATATTTGATTTGATCTTCTGGTTCGGTAAGAAAATGAAAAGCTGCGCGGTCATGCCAAAGGTCATATTGATCGCCGGTTACAATATTCAGTACATCGCTCACGATCCATTTAATTTCATTGGATTTATCGCCTAATCTCAATTTTGCTCTACCAATGGCTTTAGCGGAAATATCCAAAACGGTGATGTTGGTGTAGCCCAATGCCAGCAGGTGATCGGCCAATAAACTGTCCCCGCCGCCGATGTCGATGATCGCGGCATCCTTGGGAAGGTCAAAACTATTGATGATCGTTAACGAGGTTTACGGTATTGGCTCGTACCAGCTTACTTCGGTCAGTTTTTTCTGAGCATAAACGTTTTCCCAGTGTTCTTTTTTGTTTGCCATTGTTAGGATATAAAGTTTTTGATCGCCTCGCCCAGATCATATACCTTGGTTTTTGTCCCCAACGCGTTGGCAATGATACTGCTTCCCGCAGCACTGCGGTACCCACCGGCACAATGTACTACGACAGGCTTACTTAAAGGTATATTCGCTAAACATTCCCGAAGCTCGTACAGTGGAATATGGATGGCGTTCCTGAAGACCGGCTGTGTTTTTATTTCTGCTTCATTACGGATATCGACGATAGTATATTGCTCCGGGTGCGCTGCAAAATGCGCCAAATGCAGCTCTGCCATTTGTTCATCGCCACCCGCTACAACGAATGCAGCTTCTATAAAAGCTTCGTAACCGATCTTTGCCGTTTTGCTGATCAATTGCTTTAATTTCTCCTCATTTTCCGCTACCAGGTAAAACACTTCTTCCGGCGCGATGATACTACCCAGCCAAGTCTCGAACTTGCCGCCGTCCTGGATATTGATCGATCCCGGTAGATGCCCCTTTTTAAAATCTGCTTCAGGCCTTGCATCAATAATAAACAGTTTGCTGTTTAACGTAATTGGTTTTTTGACAGGGACATCGGCTAAAGCTGTTTTTAAGCCTATGGCACCATGCTTATTTAAGGCGACATCGTAGGCGAAATACTTGGGTATAAACGGTTGGTCTGCCAATAACTCGCGCACAAATTCCGCTTCGCTAATTTCCTGTAATGACCAGTTACCTGCCTTTTCCGCACCAATGGTACTGCGGTTAGCTTCGCTCAATGCTTTGCCGCATAAGGTACCTGCCCCATGTGCCGGATAAACCCCAACCACATCATCTAAAGTCAACAATTTATCGCGTAGCGAATGATACATTAGTTTAGCCAACTCCTCGCGCTTCGCAGTTAGGTTACCCGCCTGCTCGCGCAGATCGGGCCTGCCGCAATCACCAATAAATAAAGTATCACCTGTAAATACAGCTTTGTCCTTGCCATCATGCTCCAGAACAATGCTGATACTATCTGGCGAATGCCCTGGTGTGTTCAAAGCTTTCAATTTTATTTTACCGAATACGATCTCATCACCATCATCAAATGTTTGATGGGCATATTCCGCGCCCAATAGCTTGGAAGAATAAATGACCGCGCCGGTAACCTGTTGCAATTCCAGATGTCCGCTTACAAAATCCGCATGCGGATGGGTTTCGATCACAGCGATGATGGCAGCACCATGCGTTTGGGCAAAAGACAGGTAGGGCGTAATGTCTCTTGACGGGTCGATCAGCACGATCTTGTTTTCGCATTCGCTTAATACCGCGTAAGAATAATGCGATAGCCCTTTATCTTCAAATTGTTCAATTTTCATATCAATGTGGAAGTTTTTCACGTAATAAACCATAAACCCAGGTACCTGCTATGGCGCTCAACAGGGTAACTGAGGTAACTAAAATGCCGCTGCCGATCTGCGCGAATATGGGGCCTGGGCACGCACCGGTAAGCGCCCAGCCCAATCCGAAGATCAAACCACCATAAACATAGCCCCAGTTAAACTGCTTATCCGGGATGATGATCGCTTCCTGATGGATCGTTTTGATATTGAATCGTTTGATCAACAAGATGGAGATCATGGCGACTACAATAGCACTGCCGATGATGCCATACATGTGGAAGGCTTGCAGGCGGAACATTTCCTGTATGCGGAACCACGATATCACTTCGGATTTGATCAGGATGATACCGAAGCACATCCCGACCAGTAAAAATTTCAGGTTCCTCATAGCTGTAATAAATAAGGTAAGATCAACCAGGTCATTACAAAGCCGCCGATCATAAAGCAACAGGTTGCGACCAGCGAAGGCCATTGCAAAGAGGAAATACCCATAATGGCATGCCCGGATGTGCAGCCCCCTGCATAGCGGGTACCGAAGCCGACCAGGAAACCGCCGACAACGATAAATACAAATCCTTTTAAAGTTGCAAGCCCTTTGAAACCAAAAATATCCTGCGGCAGCAGCCCTGTAAAATCTTTGATGCCTTGTTGCTGTAAAGCGGCGGTAGTTTTAGGGTTGATGGCTACCGGGCCGGGGTTGGATAACAAATGCGCAGCGATGAATCCTCCCAACACTATACCGGCGATAAAAAACAAGTTCCAGGCATCTTTCTTCCAATCAAACTTAAAAAAGGAAACATTTGCAGGAATGCATGCCGCACAGATCTGCCGCAAGGTGGATGAGATGCCGAATGTTTTGTTACCCAATAGCAATAGCGCCGGGACGATGAGGCCTATTAATGGCCCTGCTACATACCAGGGCCAGGGGTGTTTAATGATATTCATAGGAGTTGGTTAAAGTGCTTATTAAAACAAAGATACCCATAGCCAGTACAAACCAGCCAAAGGCCGGTTTCAGGCGCGTATCGCTGATAAACCGCGTAAGGTAACTGCCGAGAATGATACCGGCAATGGCGAAACCCGAAAAGATGGCTAAGAACGAATAATTGATGGCTACATGCCCGGTGATATCACCCAATACCCCCAATAGCGAGCTGATGGCCATCACCATGAGCGAGGTGCCTATAGCTTTTTTCATCGGCAGACCGGCGAATAATACCAGTGAAGGGATGATCAAAAAGCCACCGCCAACCCCCACAAAACCAGTGATGAGGCCAACCGCTATGGCCTGTAAGATAAGCCTTCGGTAATTGATCTCAATTGATGCAAGTTCGATTCCTTTTGTCCGTTGTAGCATGGAAACTGATGCGGCCAGCATCAACCCGGCAAATATCAGCATCAGCAGCATACTTTTGGTTAACGCCCAATGGCCGAGGGTAAATAAATGAACTGGCATGATCGGCATTACCCATCGCCGCATTATAAATACCGCCGTTAATGAGGGTAAACCGAATAAGAATGCCGTTTTCACATCTACATTGCCCTTTTGATAATGGCTGGCCGCACCTGCGGTGCTTGCGAGCCCAACTACAAATAAAGAATATGTGGTGGCCAATACCGGATCAATAGCAAAAAAACAAACGAGAATAGGTACGGTTAAG
>JAESTD010000187.1 GCA_016763755.1 Mucilaginibacter sp. | reverse complement strand
TTGATGCAGGATTTTTCTTACCCTCAGCTACATTTTTATAAACAAGCAGCAAAATTATAATAATTATCAGGCTAAATATATATTGCCACCAAGTAAATAAATGCTGGCTTTCAGGGTCAAACTTTATGTGTTTATTTTGATACAGGTAAGTTACTATCACTATTGATCCGTTATTTAAAAAATGCCCCCAAACAGCCGGCCATATACTACCGCTATACGCAACAAAGTAGCCAAACAATGCGCCTAAAAGCAACCGTGGCAAAAATCCATAAAACTCCAGATGAAAGGCGCTAAAAATGGCAGCGGTTATCCAAATGGCGGCATGTTGGTTTTTTGTCCATTTGGCTAATATGGTTTGCATACCGCCACGAAAGAGGAACTCCTCAGCAACGGCAGTCAGGAAACCCACTAAAAAAACGTTTTTAAAACAATCCCAGGCGTTGTTCATATTAAGGATGGCCATGGTAACGCGCCTGGCGCTCTCTTCACTTTGTTTCATCCAGTTTTCCAGGCCTTTAAGGCCCGATGGCAGTATCATTTGCTGATTGATGTTGCTTAAAAGCTCTATCAGGGGTGATGAAATCAGCATGATAAAAAAAGTAACGATAAGCAGTATCGGTGAAAATCGCCAATTAGCCTTTAAATACTCATCTGACTTGCGCATTACCCAGGCCGCAAATAAAACAGGGGCAACGAATAGAGGGACGGTTGTAGTGACAATCTGTAGAAGATAGAGCGCCGGGACGCTATCCGGGTTGCTAAAATCAAGCCTGGCGATATCCATGATGAGTCCGAACCCGTAAATAAGTCCGGTAGCCAGTATCCCCAACACGTTAAACACCACGTAAACGCCGGCAAATATCACCACAAAGTAAAGGAATTGCCTCGGCGGAGATGTTTGATACACAGCACTTTTCGTCATATAGCCCAAATTGCGTAAATTTGCAGTGTAAATATAATCATGTCTGTACAAATAGGGAATATTGATTTAGGAGAATTTCCGTTGTTGCTTGCACCAATGGAAGATGTGAGTGATCCGCCATTCCGTTACGTATGTAAACAAAACGGGGCCGATATGATGTATACGGAATTTATATCATCAGAGGGATTGATACGGGACGCTGCCAAGAGCCGCCAGAAACTTGATATTTTTGAATACGAGCGCCCGATAGGCATCCAGATCTTTGGTAGCGATATCGAGCACATGCGCGAAGCGACCGAAATAGCCTCGCAGGCAGGCCCCGATCTGATGGATATTAATTACGGTTGCCCTGTAAAAAATGTGGCGTGCCGTGGTGCAGGCGCAAGTTTGCTGCAGGATATCGATAAAATGGTGGCTATGACCAAGGCGGTCGTTGAAGCTACACATTTACCTGTTACAGTTAAAACCCGCCTGGGATGGGACGATAACACCAAAAATGTATACGAAGTTGCGGAGCGTTTACAGGATGTGGGAATTAAAGCGCTTACTATACATGGCCGCACACGTGCGCAAATGTATAAAGGTGTGGCCGACTGGAGCTTGATTCGTGATATAAAGAAAAACCCCAGAATAAAAATTCCCATATTTGGTAATGGGGATATCGACTCACCGGAAAAAGCTGCCGATTGGCGGTTAGAGTATGGGGTTGATGGCATGATGATCGGCAGGGCAGCAATCGGTTATCCGTGGATCTTCCGAGAGGTAAAGCATTTTTTTGCCACAGGCGAACATTTAGAAAAGCCGACCATAGCTGAGCGTATTGATGTGTGCAAAACGCACCTTGTAAAATCAATGGAGTGGAAAGGGCCAAAGACGGGTATTTTTGAAATGCGCCGCCACTACAGCAACTATTTTAAAGGGTTGCCTGATTTTAAAGAATTTAGAATGAAACTTGTTGTCGCTGCTTCCGTTGAAGAGATAATGGATATATTGGAGCAGGTAGACAAAAAATATAGCCTCGAAATGGCTTGATATTTGTCGGCAACAAATATATTTGGATTAAAGAGGTATTAATATGGCTACAACTATTACTGAGGGTGTAAGGGTTTCTGTCGAAACAGTTTACCAGCCGGAATATTCAAACCCTGCGAATGATCATTTTATGTTTGCCTACCGGGTAAATATTGAAAATATGAGCCAATATGCTGTACGTTTGGTTAGTCGCCACTGGTATATTTTTGACTCGAACGGCGCAAAACGCGAAGTAGAAGGCGAGGGTGTGGTAGGTATGCAGCCTATTATTGAACCCGGCAACAGCCACGAATACGTAAGCGGCTGCAATCTAAAAACCGATGTTGGCAGCATGAAAGGCGAATACCTGATGGAGCGTCTGGTTGACCACTCTACATTTAACGTACAGATACCTGAGTTTTATTTGATAGCGCCTTATCGCTTAAATTAAGCTGCCGGTCTGTCTGAAAATATTGAAGCCCCGATAGCATTGCTATCGGGGCTTTTTTGTATTCTATATAAGCCGTGTCATTGCGAGGAGCGGTAGCGACGTGGCAATCTCATAGGCTGATCAGATATGCTTGTCCCATGAGATTGCCGCGCTACGCTCGCAATGACATAGTTTGTGAAACTTTTATAAAAATCATAATGTTGGTTTGGGCTTGTTGAGGACCTCCGCATTTTGCTAAGGGTTTTACAGGCTCACCATGAAAAAGAGTGTGCACAACAAAAAACCCGCGTTAAAAAACGCAGGTTTTAAATTTTTTTATAAAGCAATCGCTGTTAAAGCGAAAGTAATTAAACTCTTTTTGATTTGATACGAGCAGCTTTACCAGTAAGGGCACGTAAGTAGTACAATTTAGCACGACGTACTTTACCAACGCTGTTCACTTCAATTTTATCAATGTTTGGAGAGTTAAAAGGGAAGATACGCTCAACACCGATACCGTTAGAAACTTTACGTACAGTGAAAGTTTCGCTGTTACCAACACTGTTACGTTGTAAAACAACGCCTTGGTAAACCTGAACACGCTCTTTATTACCTTCTCTGATTTTATAATGTACGCTAACAGTGTCACCAGCTTTAAAAGTTGGGAAGGTATTTTTTACTACTGATTGCTCTTCTACAAATTTTACTAAATCCATGATTTTTAGCTCTTAAAACCGATTTTTAACCCGTAAAAATCGGAGTGCAATAATACGGATTTTTTATTAATTAAAAAACTCTTGATAAAGATTTCCACAAAATATTTGTTGTTAACAATTTCAGCATCAACGGTTACTTATTAAATTGCTTATACAGCTTTTCTAATACGTCCTTAGTCGCTGTAAAACCGAAATACTCCGGTTTATTTAATAACGAGTTATGGTAAAGGGCCCGGCCTTCTTCTATTTTTCCGGTAACAGCATCTGCATTTAACTGGATCAGCTCGCTCTGCACTAAAAAATTAATATTAAATTGTTTAAATGTTTCCTTTTTGTAGAGGTTATCTTCATCAAAATCAACGAAATTGAAGTCAGTATATGCGTAGTAAGGTTGCCCGTTAAACGTTGGTAAACGTTTAATAACCCCGCCCAGCCTCTCATAGTTTTTCATGTGCTGGAGCACCAGGAACCTGGCGCGTATCATCGGGTCTATCAACCTGAAAAACAGAATCGCTTTTTCGGTTTCATTTTTTAATCCATATGTTTCAAGATCAAAATTATTTCTGCTGAGATCTGCTTCGTTAAATAGAAATCCGATCCCTGAACTAAACACCATGGAGTAGTAATTATTCAATAAAATTCTCTCATCAACATCTTTAGTTAAGACGTTGTTGATCACCTCAAGTGCCGGCCGACGGCGGCTTTTAACGGTATCTATATTATTATAATGTACCGATCTGATCGCGTACCAAAGCTTTAGCTCTTCGTTAGCAGGACGTTGCAGAATGTTTTTCCCAATAACACTTGTGTCGGCTTTGCCGGCTGCCAACAAACCATCAATAACATGGTTAAGCGCCGGCGAGCGCAATGCATCTGCTTTTTGATGTGTGCTATCAGCCTTGAACATGTTGTCATGCGAGTAAAGGTTACTAAGCGCTAAAAGGTTGTTGGTGTCTTTTTCAGATAATTTATTTTGCGCGATAACAAGCAGATTTGCGCAAATAAGAAATGTAGAAATAAGGGCGGCTTTCATTTTATAACTCGGTTTAGATTTGCACTTAAAGGTACAATTTAAACCGCTTACTCCAACAAGTCTGGCCTGCGCTGTTTGGTACGCTCCAAGGCTTGTTCAAAACGCCATTTTTCAATTTCGGCGGCGTTTCCGCTTAACAATACATCGGGTACTTTATGGCCGTTCCAATCGGCGGGGCGGGTATAGATGGGAGCATCCAGCATATCATCCTGGAAAGAATCAGACAATGCCGAGGTTTCGTCAGACAATACACCCGGTATCAACCTTACCACGGCGTCAACCAATACAGCCGCAGGGAGTTCGCCACCTGATAACACATAGTCGCCAATAGAGATCTCGCGGGTAACATACAAGTCGCGGATACGCTGATCGATGCCTTTATAATGGCCGCAAAGCACTATAATGTTTTTTTTGATGGATAGCTGATTGGCAATACCCTGGTTCAAAGTTTCACCATCCGGGCTCATAAATATCACTTCGTCGTACTCACGTTCGCTTTTTAGTTTTTCTATGCAAGAGGCAAATGGCTGTATAGCCATCACCATACCACTGCCGCCACCGTAGGGATAGTCGTCGACATTTTTGTGTTTGTTGTTGGCGTAATCGCGCAGGTTATGTACTACTATCTCGCTGATGCCTTTCTTTTGGGCACGTTGTAAAATAGAATGTGCAAAAGGGCTCTCCAGCAAACCTGGTAGTACCGAAATAATATCAAAACGCATGGGGCAAAGATACTTTTATTAGAGTCAAGAGAAAAGAGTCAAGAATCAAGATAAGGAACGCTTCCGTTTATCTTGATTCTTGACTCTTAATTCTTACGTCTTCTTCTATATCTCCTTCTGTATTTGCCAGCAATGTCCGTAGACATCTACAATATCTGCCTGTCGGTAACCATAGTCAAAATTCTGGGCAGGCGAGGTTACTTTTGCGCCGGCAGCTACGGCTTGGGCGACAACGGCATCCACATCATCAACAAATATGTTTACTGATACCGTGCTGGCTCCCGCTCTTGCCGGACTAACCAGCCCCGTTTCCCACTGCTCGTGCAGGTGAAATATGGCACCGTTTAAACTTAGCTCTAAAACGTGGATGCTGCCATCATCGTTACTGAAACGGCGAACTTCCTTAGCGCCGAACGCTTCGGTGTAAAAACTTACATCCTTTAATCCGTTGGGGATGATAAGCATGGGTGCAAAAACCTGATTAGCCATGATCTAATTTAGGCAATCTGTTATTAATCACCGTCTTCCAGCTCAAAAATTGTTTCAAGTGGTTTCTCAAAAACACGGGCTATTTTTAGCGCCAACACAGTAGAGGGCACGTACTTATTGCTTTCTATAGTATTGATAGTTTGGCGCGACACACCTATGGCACCAGCCAAATCGGCCTGGGTCATGTTTTTGATAGCACGCTCTACGCGGATGGTATTCTTCATGAATTTAGGATAACTTGGCCTCTTTCCTTGCAGCCCAATTGCGTCTGAATATCATCCACCTGAAACGGAGAATGAAAAATATTAATGGAAATTTAAGATTGAAGTGCAATACCGATCTTACATTATCGCCTTTGTAGGTTAAGAAGCTAATGATAAGGATGATATAGTTTAAATAGATAGCCCACTGTAGCGAATCCAGACGCAGCTGGGCTATCTGTTCATCTTCTATCTTCTCTTTCGAGAAAGCTACCAACAGTATCGCCGTGATTAGGGTAACAATAGTGGTGATGAAAAATGTTTGCTCATCGTTTAAAAGCCCCATCCCCGTCAGGTCATCGTTCTTAATGATAATAAAAGGGATATCAACAAGTAACAAGAAATAGCCGATGAACTTGCACCAATAAGGAAATAAGAATCGTGATTTCATAATGTAAAGTTTGTTTACCCAAATGTAAAACGAACTTTACAAAAGTCAAGTATTCTTGACAAAATAATTTTATCCTTCTAAATAAATGTCCAGCAAGCCATCCGGCAGATCAACATAAACCTCTTCGCCTTCAACGTCGATTCCTTTAATGATCTCCACATTAAGCGGAAACAGCACCTCTTTGTTGTTATAATTTACCGAAGCGATAAGTTGCTGAGGGTATTCTATAATATCGTCTATCTCGCCCAATTCGCCATGGGTTTCATCAACCACTAAAAAGCCTTTCAGGTCTTTGAGGGTAAATTCCTCTTTTTTCTTTTTTGGCTTGAATTTATTGGGCAGATAGATGTCTTTTTTTGCAAGCAGGGCTGCTTTTTCAACCGTATCCACATCCTCAAGGTTAAGGTAGGCCTGGTTATTTTGCAGGTATTTTATCGAGCTGATAAAATATGGTACCAGCTTACCGGCTATCTCAATAAATACTGAATTGAATTTAACGCGATCAATATCATCAAAATCAACATACATCACCATTTCACCTTTAAGGCCCTTGGTTTTTAATATGCTGCCTATCCTGAAATGTTCCTCGGTTTTCATGTCAAATTATATTTAAATAATAATGGCGAAGAACATCCGTCCTTCGCCATTTGTAAGATTCAAGACTATAAGAATCAAGAAAGAATTTCCTGTCTCTTGTCTCCTGATATTCTGCCTCTCTAAAAAAATTACTCAGCGCTTTCTGCAGCTTCGTCAGTTGCAGGAGCTTCTTCAGCAGCAGGAGTTTCTTCTTCTGCAACTTCATCAGCCGGTGGCGTGTTTTTAGCAGCGATAGCTGCAGCTTTATCTTCTTTCTTTTTAGCTTCAGCAATTAAAGCAGCTTTACGCGCTTCGTCTTTAGCTGATGCTAAGCTTGATTTTTTACCGGTAATTTTACCGTCTTTTTGATCTAACCATGCAGCAAATTTCTCATCTGCCTGCTCTTGGGTTAAAGCACCTTTGGTAACACCGCCTTGTAAGTGTTTTTTGTATAATACCCCTTTGTAAGAAAGTATTGCACGGCAGGTATCAGTTGGCTGTGCGCCATTGTTAACCCACTCAAAAGTTTTATCAAAATTGATGTCAATTGTAGCCGGGTTAGTGTTTGGGTTGTAAGAGCCAATACGCTCAATAAACCTACCATCCCTTGGTGCACGGGCATCTGCTACTACGATGTAGTAAAAAGGCTTGCCTTTTTTACCGTGTCTTTGCAATCTGATCTTAGTTGCCATTCTTTATTTTTTATGTATTCAACATTACCCCCGGAGTTCTTTCTGCGGGGACGCAAAGGTAAAAATTATTATTTATATATAAAAGGCTTATAATTAAATCGTTTTGTATGCCGGTTATTTGTTTTGAACCATGATTAAAGAATTGAGGGATTGCCTGGTAATAATTTGGTTTGCCATTCTGCCTGCTAACTGCCCACTAAAAACTGCAAACTGAATAAGGGCATTCCCTGCGGGCCGGGCTTTTCACTTATACGCGCACAGGCATTAGTCATAGGCCGGTATCCGTTTCAATCCCTAATGCGGTTTGTCTGAATCAGAATTTACAGGATTGCCTGAAGGCACACGCGGCACGCGTGCGCCAGCGAAAGGTCGTTGGGTTCTGTGCTTAGTTTTTGTCTTCCATTTTGTCATGCTGAGGAACGAAGCATCTATTCTGCTGTATAACAGAACGCGGTTAGATTCTTCGCTATGCTCAGAATGACAAAGTTGAGCATAAAAATATTTTCAAAAATCTGTGTAACATTCAAATCCTGTAATCATCTTATTATCGCTATGCAGCCAAGGTCTAATAAAGCTGCAAGTTATTGTGAGGGCCCGCACCTTAAGGGTTCCGTTAAATTAATTCACTTAAACAAAATGTCTGAAAATTTCTTGATCCAGTTCTGGTGGGTATTTCCGCTGGTGGCTGCTGTTCTGCTGTACAAATTTGTATTGCGGGTTTTCTTTGGTATGATCATCGTTCCGGATGACCGTATTGGTTTAGTTGTTAAAAAAATTTACACTCTACGGTGATACGCGCCTGCCCGATGGGCGCATTATTGCCACTAAAGGCGAAGCAGGTATGCAGGCCGCCCCGCTTGCGCCGGGCTTGTACTGGCGCATGTGGCCATGGCAATATGCTATTACCATGGAGCAGTTTACCATTATCCCGCAGGATAAGTTAGGGTTGGTAAAAGCGAAAGATGGTGCACCTATGGATACCGGCCGTGTGCTTGGCAAACCCGTTGATTGCGACAAGTTTCAGGATGGCCGTGCTTTCCTGGAAAACAAAGGGCAAAAGGGCCCGCAGGCTGCCTTCCTTACACCGGGTAACTATCGTATTAACACCTTTTTGTTCGAGATTGTGATGGTGCCTATCACCCGTATCCAGGAGAATAAAGTAGGTATTGTTACTACGTTGGATGGTGAACCATTGGATAAAGGAGAAATAGCCGGCGGCTCGGTAGAGGGCCACCGTAACTACCAGGACCCAATGGCTTTTATAAAAGCCGGCGGTAAAAAAGGACTGCAGGAAGATGTTATCCTTGCCGGTACCTACTACCTTAACCCATGGTTTGCCATTGTTGAGCAGGTAGATATGATCCATATCCACATTGGTTTTGTGGGCGTGGTAAACTCCTTTGTTGGTCCGGAAGGTAGCGATACCAGCGGGGTGGGCTTTACACATGGTAACATTGTAGCTAAGAACGAAAAAGGGGTTTGGGACGACCCGCTTGACCCGGGCAAGCACCCTATCAACATCTATACCCATGCGGTAGAGATAGTGCCAACTACCAACATTGTGTTAAACTGGGCAAATAGCCGCACCGAATCGCACGAGTTGGATAAGAACCTGTGTACCATAAGTGTGCGTTCATCAGATGGTTTTACATTTAATCTCGACGTTTCGCAGATCATCCACATACCACGTAACGAGGCGCCGAAAGTTATCGCCCGTTTCGGTAACATGAAGAACCTGGTATCGCAGGTACTGGAGCCAACCATTGCCAACTACTTCCGTAACTCGGCACAAAAAAGTGGTGTTATCGAGTTCTTAACCAATCGTTCGCAAAGGCAGGAAGACGCACGCCAGCAAATCAGCAAGGTGCTTGCTGCCTACAACGTTGAAGGCGTAGACACCCTGATAGGTGACATTGTGCCACCGGAAGCCCTGATGAAAACCCTTACTGACCGTAAGATAGCCGAGCAGGAACGTGTTACCTACGAGATCCAGAAAAGCGCACAGATTGAGCGTAAGGAGTTTGAAAGTGCCAAAGCCGGTGCCGATATGCAGCCCGAGGTGGTAAAATCAACCCGCCAGGTAGAGATCAATACCCAGCTGGCCGCTTCAAAAGTAGCTGCTGCCCGTGGTGATGCCGAGTCACGTATTATCAACGCCAAGGCGGATGCAGAGAACAAAACCATCACTGCCAAAGCAGACGCCGAAGCAAAAACTATCAACGCCAAAGCCGACGCTGCCGCTACCGAAGTAAACGGTAATGCCGATGCCGGTAAAATTAAAGCCATCGGTTTAGCTGAGGCCGAGGTTACCAAACAAAAAACCGAAGCCATGGGTACCGAGCAATATGCTATCGTCCGCGTGGCCGAGGCATTAGCCAGCAACGGCATTAAACTGGTGCCCGAGATTTTGGTTAGCGGTAAAGATGGTGGCAACGGCGGTATGATAGATGCCTTGATAGGTAACGAGATGCTAAAAAAGTTGCAACGTGAGGGTGAAGTGAAAGGAGATGCAGTGAAAGAATAAAATTCCAATTCCTTCCCTTGGGAGGGGTGTGGTAGAATGAGCGTAAAGGCAGGGAGGGGTTATTGCAAAAGGCAGAAACCCCTCCCTACACCCTCCCGTGTGAGGGAATCGCGCGAGGCCCCTGTGTAATAGCAATTTTAACAAAGAAGGCCACTCAACTGAGCGGCCTTCTCTTTTATATCGAAAGTATCTCTACTATCTTCAACAAATTAGGGTTGATTTCCTCTACGTGTTTACAGGCGTGTTCAAAAGGAGTATAGCTGATAGCATTATGGATGATACCGATCATCTCGTTACGATGACCATCTCTCAATGCTTCAACGGCAGCAACTCCCATACGACTTGCCAGTACCCTGTCCATACAAGAAGGGCGGCCGCCGCGCTGTATGTGGCCAAGGATGGAAACACGCGTATCATAATGCGGGAAACGCTCTTTAACCTGTCGGCCAATTTCAAAAGCGCCGCCGGCATCGTCGCCTTCGGCAACCATTACAATTTTTGAAAGCTTGTCTTTACGGCCATTTTCCAATCTTTCGCAAAGGGCACCAATATTGGTTTCCGTTTCCGGGATCACAATTGCTTCAGCACCGGATGCAATACCTGTACGCAGGGCGATTAAGCCTGAGTCGCGGCCCATTACTTCAATAATGAACACACGGTCATGTGATTCAGCAGTATCGCGGATCTTATCAACTGCATCAATAACGGTGTTAATGGCCGTATCATAACCGATGGTAAAATCGGTACCGGCAAGGTCGTTATCAATAGTACCGGGCAAACCAATAACAGGAATATCGTACTCGTTGCCAAAAATGCGGGCGCCGGTAAAAGTACCATCGCCGCCTATGGCAACCAAGGCATCAATACCATGGCGTCTTAATTGATCATAAGCCAGTTGGCGACCTTCGGTAGTTCTGAATTGTTCGCTGCGGGCGGTTTTTAAAATGGTACCACCACGCTGAATAATGTTGGCAACAGATTTACGATCCATAGAGAATATCTCTCCGTTGATCATACCTTCATATCCGCGACGGATACCTGTAACCTCAATACCATAATAATATGCTGAACGAACAACGGCACGGATGGCGGCGTTCATGCCTGGTGCATCACCGCCGGATGTAAAAAGTCCTATGTTTTTTATTTGCGTCATTTTGTAAGAAGGCGCTTTATAATCGTAACAAAAAAAGATGATACTCTACTAAACACATGTGATAAGGTGTTTTTGTAAAGCCAGCGCGAAGTTACATTATTTTTTTACTTTGGCCTTACTTTTTGTAAGCCGCGATTCCGCTATCAAGGTATTTTACAAACTCAGGGATGTTTTGATTTGCCCCCTGCGGCGGCACAAGCGTTTCTCCTTTTTCGTTAATAATAACATAGTACGGCTGTGCATTTGAGTTGTATTTACCGATCTCGAAATCGATCCACTTGCCCCCAATTGTAGTGATTTTTTTACCTGACAGGGCAGAGGTAAACTGTTCGTTTGCAGGCAATTCAGTTTTATCATCGATAACAAGCTGCAGCATCACAAAATCATTTTGTAAACGCTTAAACACCTCAGGGTTAGGGAACACATTTTGCTCCATCAAACGACAGTTAACGCAGTTCCAACCGGTGAAATCTGTCAGGATAGGTTTCTTTAATTGTTTCGATACCTCAATAGCCTGGTCATAATCGTACCAGTCATCAAGGCCTTTAACTTTTGGCAGGCGTTTAAATACCTCTTCGTATTTTTTCTCTTTGATGGTTGTGGTATTGCCGGGAGATGCAGCCGGTGAAGCAGAACCTAAACCGCTCGAGAGGTCAAAATCCTGTGTGCTCAACGGCGGTAATAGCGCGCTGATTGATTTTAATGGCGCTCCCCATAAACCGGGAATCATATAAACAGTAAAGGCAAACGCCGCCATCGCAAAGAAGGTGCGGGTTACGGTTAAGTGCTGCACATCACTATCGTGCGAAAACTTAATTTTACCGATAAGATACAAGCTCATTAAAATGCCGATAGCTATCCATATAGATAATACCACCTCCCGGTCTATCAAATTCCAGTGATAGGCAAGGTCAACGTTTGATAAAAACTTCAGCGCAAATGCGATCTCGATAAAGCCCAAAATTACTTTAACACTATTTAACCAGCCGCCGGATTTTGGCAGGCTTTTAAGTGCAGACGGGAATGTTGCAAAAATGGTAAATGGCAAGGCAATGGCCAGCGAAAAGCCGAACATTACAACTGCTGGTGCCAGTCTGTCGCCTTTAGTGAAAGCGCTTGAAAGCACGCCGCCAATGGCAGGGCCCGTACAAGAAAATGAAACTACCACTAATGTAGCAGCCATAAAAAAGATACCGGCAAAACCGCCTTTATCTGAATTAGCATCAAGCTTGTTAGCCAGCGAGCTTGGCAGTGTTATTTCAAACGCGCCCAAAAAAGATGCACCAAAAACCACCAGCATCAAAAAGAAAAAGAAGTTGAAGATGCCGTTTGTTGCCAGTCCATTTAGTGCTGCTGGCCCAAATATGATGGTGATCAGCAAGCCAAAAACTACATATATAAATATAATTGAAAAACCATACAGGCATGATTGCCAGATGGCGTTTGCCCTTGTGCCGCCGCGTTTAGTGAAAAAGCTTACCGTTAATGGCAGCATTGGATAAACGCATGGCAGCAGGAATGCTGCAAAGCCACCTACAAAGCCGATGATAAATAATTGCCAAAGGCTTTTAGGCGAGTCTGTTCCGTCGGCAGTTGTTTTTGCTGATGCAACTGTTGTTTTTGCAGAATCTGCTTTTGTTTTGGCTACCGAATCGGCTTTTTTCTTGTTCTCTGCCAGTTGTTGGCTTGCAGAAGGCGCTTCGGTAAATTGGACATCATTGGTTGATACCGTATCTGCCGCCTTTTGGGCCGCGTTTACATGCCCTAAAGCACTTGTAAAAAAAAGAGCTATCAGTAAAAAAGTATAGCGAAAAAGGCCTCGGCCTGCAGCTGATGTCATCCTATGATCAGATCTAATAAATTATTTAACCGGGATACTGAATTTAACCTCGTCTGGCGGCAGGCATTTAACATCGTTACAGGTCATAAACTCTACCTTACCGGTAACGGTGGTTGCTTTTGCTTTCAGCTTTATTTTTTGCTGAAATATTACCGAGTTTTCAAAAAAGCCCACATTCATGCTAAATACTTTTTCATAACGGTTGATTGGAGTTGGCTCGATAGTTTTACCAACAACGGTAAAATCTTTTGAGGGATCAAACGTAAAAGTGGTTTTTACCGGGCCACCCTCTTTTACGGTTTGTGAGTATACGTGCCAGCCTTTATCAATGGTGGCTTTTACTAATAAAGTAGCCTCGGTTGGGCTGGTTTTCTTGGCGGCAAAAGCCCAGGTAACCGGAGCTTCTATCTGAGCTTTAGCTCCAATCGAGAATACAAACAATGCGGCAACCGCTAAAAGTAATTTCTTCATGTTAATCGTTTAAAAATTCAATTTCCTTTAAGTTGTACTGTTGCTCGCCGGTGTCTTGTTCAACAACAAGCAAGCCTTCATTTGTAACGTTTTTTATAACGCCTTTAAACTTTTCACCGTTTGACTTAAACCAGCGTCCCTGGTTTAACCTGTATAGGTGGTGTAAATACAACTCTCGTATCTGCACAAACTTAGCCGCTTTTATTTGTAAATAGTAGGCCTCAATGCAATTGCAAATCTCCGCTAAAATATTTTTTAAATCATAATCCCTCTGTAATATCTTTTTTATAGAAGTGGCATTTGTTGCCGATGGATGAAATTCTTCCTGATTAACGTTGAGGCCTATACCTATTACAGAGTGTTTTATTTGGTTGCCCTGCAAAACATTTTCTATCAGCATGCCACCAAATTTTTTATCCGCGTAATAAATGTCATTCGGCCATTTTATTTTTAAACTGTCACCCAGCAGCGGATGTAAGGCATCATAAACCCCGAGACTAACCGCGCGGGTAAGGTCAAATTGCTGTTGTGCGGTTAAAAAACGAGGATTTAACAATATACTGAATGTCAAATTTTTGCCGGGTTGAGCATGCCAAGTGTTGTCGCGCTGACCGCGGCCGGCAAATTGGTCTTCTGCCATAATGACCGTTCCCTCTGGTACTGGCGTGGAATTTGACAGTAAATTTTTGAGGAATGTATTTGTTGAGTCAACTTGTTTAAGCTCTACCAAATTTTGTCCAACAAATAATCCTGAAAATATGTTATTTTGCAACGTATAATATTTTAAAAACCAAAATCGTTCAAAACTAAATCTTTTTGATGGTAAAAAGTAAAGTGATAAATGAGTCGACCTACGTGTCTGAGCTTGCCATACATGGCATGCAGGAAAAGAAGGGGAATGACCTGGTGAGGCTCGATCTTAGAAATATAAACAGTTCGGTTGCAGATTATTTTGTAGTTTGCCACGCCGATTCGGCCACACAAGTAAAAGCAATAGCCAACAGTGTTGAAGACGAGATCTACAAAGCCCTGCAAATAGAACCCTGGAGAAAAGAGGGCCTTGAGTATGGTGAATGGATATTACTTGATTACGTGGATGTTGTAATACACGTATTCAGGACAGATAAACGCGAGTTTTATGGCGTTGAAGACCTTTGGGGAGATGCTGAGATACAAAGCTATAAAAGTGCGTAGAGCTCAACCATAGTATTTATTATTTACCGATAGCCAATTGAGCTTGTAAAAAATGGAAATTAAAGATAAAAATTCTGATAATCAGAAGCCTTTACGTAAGGTTCCGAATAAAAAAATTGCACCTAAGCCGCCCAAATTTAATTTAATGTGGCTTTATGCCATACTCATTATTGGTTTGTTGGTTGTTCCTTCTCTTTGGGGCAGCAATACCGGTATACAGATAGATTTTCAAAAGTTTAGCAACACCATGCTAAAGGCCCATGACGTTGACCATATTGTAGCTTACAAAAGCGGCGATCTGGTAATGGCCGAAGTTTACATTAAAAAAGACAGCCTTAGCAAGTCTAAATATTCTGATGTTAACAAACCGCAACGCGGTATTGCCCTTAGCAATAACGATGGCCCGCAATACTACTTTACCGATGCCAGCTATGAGAGCCTTAAGCAATCGTTAAATTCGGTAGAAAAAGATTTGCCCGACGCGCAAAAAACTCCGGTTAAATTTGAGCAAGGCAAAGAAAACCTGTTAAGCAACTGGCTGGTACAATGCGTTATTATGGCGGTACTGCTTGTTGGTGTATGGTTATTCATCATGCGCCGCATGAGCGGCGGTACAGGCGGTGGCCCGGGTGGCCAGATATTCAATATTGGTAAATCAAAAGCTACCTTGTTTGATAAAGAATCGCAGGTTTCGGTTACATTTAATGATGTTGCCGGTCTTGAAGAAGCCAAACAGGAAGTAATGGAAATTGTGGATTTCCTTAGAAATCCAAAGAAATATACAAACCTGGGTGGTAAAATACCAAAAGGTGCGCTGCTTGTAGGCTCACCGGGTACAGGTAAAACATTGCTTGCAAAAGCCGTTGCCGGCGAAGCGCAGGTTCCTTTCTTCTCTCTATCAGGCTCTGATTTTGTGGAGATGTTTGTGGGGGTGGGTGCATCACGTGTTCGTGACCTGTTCCGCCAGGCAAAAGACAAAGCACCGTGTATCATCTTTATTGATGAGATCGACGCCATTGGCCGCGCCCGTGGTAAAAACAACATGATAGGCGGTAATGATGAACGCGAGAACACCCTGAATCAACTGTTGGTTGAGATGGATGGTTTCGGTACTGATTCAGGTATCATTATCCTTGCTGCAACTAACCGCCCAGACGTACTGGATAGCGCCTTAATGCGCCCCGGACGTTTTGACAGACAGGTATCTATCGATAAGCCGGATCTGAACGGCCGCGAGCAGATCTTCAAAGTACACTTAAAGCCATTGAAACTGGCGGATGGTGTTGATCCTAAAAAATTATCGGCACAAACTCCTGGTTTTGCCGGTGCCGAAATAGCTAACGTATGTAATGAAGCAGCTTTGATAGCAGCACGCCAAAACAAAGAGGCTGTTGATATGAAGGATTTTCAGGATGCATTGACCGCGTTATTGGTGGTTTAGAAAAGAAAAATACCCTGATATCACCGGAAGAAAAACGCGTGGTTGCTTACCACGAAGCCGGACATGCCATAGCAGGCTGGTTCCTGGAACATACAGATCCTTTGGTTAAGGTATCTATCGTTCCGCGTGGTGTTGCAGCTTTGGGTTATGCCCAATACCTGCCAAATGAGCGCTTCCTGGTTGCCAAAGAAGAATTGATGGACGACATGACCCTATCAATGGGTGGCCGTGTTGCCGAAGATATCGTATTTGGTAAAATAACTACCGGCGCTTTGAGCGACCTTGAGCGTATTACCCGCCTTGCTTACGGCATGGTGAAAATATACGGCATGAACGATAAGGTAGGTAACCTGTCATTCTATGACCCTCAGGGAGACAGCCAGTTTGTTAAGCCGTACTCTGACGCTACAGCTGAGCTGATAGATGCCGAAGTTCGTAATTTGATCGAGGTGGTATATGCGCGTACTAAAGAGTTGCTGATAAAGCACCGCGAAGGTTTGGAAGCCGTTGCCATGAAGTTGTTGGAAAAAGAAGTATTGTTTCAGTCTGATCTGGAAGAAATATTAGGTAAACGGCCGTTTGAGCACCGTACCGCTTACGATAAATTTGTGAACGGCGATATTACATTAACACCTGATAACAACGCCATACCGGATAATTTGATAAACCCCGAAATATCCAATATAGAAAAGGGAGATAATTAATATCATAACGATTTAAATAGAAGCCACAGCATTGCTGTGGCTTTGTTTTTTACTTATGAGAGACATCACAACATCAAAAGAAAAACTGCTGAAGAAAGTGCGCAAGGCGCTTTTAGAAAAGCGCGACAACCCCTATCCCAATCTTGAGGAACAGCCGATGTACCATGAGAACGAGGAACTGTTGGAAGTTTTATTTGCTGAAAACTTTGCCAACGTTAACGGGCAGTTTATTTTTTGTGAGGATGAGGTGCAGTTTATAGAAAACCTTTTAGAACTGGCCGAAGAACGCAAATGGCACAAGATCTACTGCTGGGAACAGCCCCTCAAAGACTTACTTACCCAATACGAATATCCATTTTACGAAACCGATAAAGACTTTGACCAGGCCGAAGTTGGTTTCACCCTCTGCGAAGCTTTAATTGCACGCAGCGGCACCATTGTGCTTTCAAATGCAAATGCAGCAGGGCGCAGGTTAAGTATTTATCCGCCGGTGCATATCGTGCTTGCTTATACTTCGCAAATGGTGCTTGATCTTAAAGATGGTTTCAAGATCATTAAAGAGAAATACGGCAACGCTATCCCATCCATGATTACCCATGTTACAGGCCCAAGCCGTACAGCAGATATCGAGAAAACCTTAGTATTGGGCGCTCATGGTCCAAAAGAACTTTTTGTGTTTTTGTTGGATGGATAAACCCGCAGATAACCGGCACATCTTGAATAAAAATCAATCACAAAGTGGTTGTATTTTGCTAATAATTTTAGCAAATTTGTTTCATGTCACATGAGGAAAATCCGGAATTTTTTAAAGGTAGAGGCGCGCAGATAAACTCGCATAACAGGTTTCTGAAAAGCAAATATGTGCAGGAGCATGTTGAAGGTTTGGATGAGCAAATGCTGGAGAACACCCATACACAGCTTTTTGAGGAAAATCCTAAGAAGATCGTAAGTGAATCAAACAGCCCGGATCTGACTAACTTTGTGTCGATAAATCCTTACCAGGGATGCGAACATGGCTGCATTTATTGCTACGCACGCAACAGTCATGAATACTATGGTTTTAGTGCCGGGCTCGATTTTGAGCGTAAGATAGTAGTAAAACGTAATGCTGCTGAACTGCTTGAAAAGTATTTTAATAAAAAAGGATATACACCTGTACCTATCGTCCTATCCGGTAATACGGATTGTTATCAGCCTATTGAGCGAAAGCTCAGGATAACCCGGTCGCTGCTTGAGGTTTTTCATCGGTACCGAAACCCTGTAAGCATTATTACTAAAAATAATCTGGTGCTGCGTGATATTGATATTTTAAGCGATATGGCACGCATGAACCTGGCGCATGTAAATATATCCATTACATCACTTGACGAATCTTTAAGGCAAAAGCTTGAACCACGCACGGTAACGGGAACTGGGCGCTTAGCGGTTATCCAAAAACTATCGGAAAACGGCATTCCTTGCCGGGTAATGGTGGCCCCGATCATCCCCGGGTTAAATAGTAATGAGATCCCTGATATTATCAAAGCAGCGGCCGATCGCGGGGCGGTTTCTGCCGGTTTCACTATCGTCCGCCTTAACGGGGCTATTGCGGAGATATTTACAGATTGGGTGCGTAAGGCTTTTCCTGATAGGGCCGAGAAAGTGCTTAATATGATAAAATCCTGCCACGGCGGCAACCTAAACGACAGTGAATTTGGCCGCCGCATGAGCGGCGAAGGACATGTGGCTAATTCTATTCATCAGCTATACCGCATGGCATGCGTGCGCTTCCTGGCGGGTAGGGATATGCCGCCGTATGATCTGAGCTTATTTATACCCAAAGGCGGTAAACAAACGAGTATGTTTTGAGTAAAACTTACGGCAGCATTTTTACAACAACTCCACCAATCTTTCCAGCGCCATTCCCCTTGAGCCCTTTATCAAAATCGTAGCGTTCTTAATCGGACTTTGTTTCAAGCTGGTAATAGCATCCTCTGCCGTGAGATAAAAAGTGCTGTTGGTTAGGTTACTGCTATCCACTTCTGTTTGTTGGCTGGAGAAATCTTTACCTATGAAGATACGTTCATCAACATTTGCGGCAAGGGCTTTCTGGATAACCGCGGTATGCTCAACTGCTGATTCGGGGCCCATCTCAAACATATCGCCGAGAATAAGCACTTTGCGGTCGGCTTTTACCTTGTCCATGTTCTCGATAGCCACGAACATACTGCTTGGGTTGGCGTTGTAAAAATCACATATCAGCGTATTGCTGGCGGTTTGCATGACCTGCGAACGGTTGTTCTTTGGCTGGTAACCTTCAATGCCGGCGTTGATCTCATCAGAATCCAGTCCGAAAAAGGTGCCGATACAAACTGCGGCTAATATGTTATCCAAATTATAAGAACCCGTTAACTGCGATTTCACGTTATATGACGAACTTTTTTTATCGTTCCACTTAAAGCTGAGCAGCGGAGCGTTCTCCAATAATTTACCCGTTACCAGGTTATCGTTGTTGATGGTTTTGCCGTAGTAAACCACGTTTTGCAGCTTGCGTGTTTTCTGCATTTCCTGCAGGGTACTATCGTCGTTGTTGATGAAAGCGACCCGGCTATTGTCTTCATTCAGGAAATCATACAGTTCGCCTTTGCCTATCTTAACGCCTTCAACACCGCCAAAACCTTCAAGATGAGCCTTGCCTACATTGGTGATCATGCCATGGCTTGGCTGTGCTATGCTGCACAGCAAAGCAATTTCCTTTTGGTGATTAGCTCCCATCTCAATTACCGCCATCTCGTGCGAACTATCAATAGTAAGAATGGTTAACGGTACGCCGATATGGTTATTGAGATTACCTTTGGTGGCAAGGGTATTAAATTTTTGCGACAACACCGCGTTGATCAGTTCTTTGGTAGTGGTCTTTCCGTTGGTACCGGTAAGTCCTATCACCGGGATGGTTAGTTGTTTGCGGTGGTGCCTTGCCAGGTCCTGCAGCGATGTCAACACATCATCAACCAACAGAAATTTATCACCTTGTGCGTATTCGGCGTTATCGATAACGGCGTAGGCGGCCCCTGCTTCAATTGCCTTTTCGGCAAAAGTATTAGCGTTAAACTTATCGCCTTTAAGGGCAAAGAACAGGCTGCCGGGTGCTATGTTGCGCGTATCAGTACTGATAACAGGATGCTGCAGGTATAGTTGGTAAATTTCTTCGGTAGTGGTCATGATATACGAATATATAAAACAGCGGGCAGGTTTTAGGTTTTTGCGTTTTGCATAAAATTCATCCAGGCAATAACGGCCTTTATTTCACCGTAGCTGTAGGCATCGCCCAAAACTTCTTTTAGCGGGGCGAGGCGCTCGGCACCATAGCTCTCCACAGCATTTTGAATGGCCGGTATTTTACTTGCGATAACGAATGTGCTTACATCCAGCTCGCCCGATTGCACGAAAGAAGATAAATGGCCTTCTATTGTTGTTGGCGACAGTGCGCGTTCTTTTGCTATTTCTTGTACAGATAATCCTTGCTGAAAAAGTTCCAAACTCGCCTTATTGGTATCAGAAACCTTCGTCTTTTTAGGTTTCCGTTCCCGCTTAGGCGATTTTTGCTTGATGCGTGATTCCAACCCTTTCGCCTTACTGTAATTGACAATCAACTCCAAAAACTCGCGGCCATATCTTGCCAGTTTCACATCGCCGAAGCCAGATATCAGCCTCAGCTCGTCCATTTTCTGTGGAAGATAAGTAGCCATTTCTTGCAGCGTGGCATCAGAAAGAATGATATAGGCCGGGATATTCTCATTAATAGCAAATTCCTGGCGGCGACGGCCCAAAGCGGCAAGCAGTTCGATTTCGTAAGCAGGAACTTCGTGTTCCTGTTCTTCAATAACGTGGTGCGCTATCAGTTCAACTTTCTGTTCGCCTTTCAATACGGCCTCGCTTTTGGGTGTAAGCTTGAGGATGGGGAAACCGTTATCTTCCGTTTGCAGATAGCCTTGGGCAGTTAGTTCTCGCAGGTAACGCTGCCAGTCGGCTTTGCTGATATCTGCACCGGCGCCGTAGGTTTTAAGGGCTTTATGATCGGCCCAGATCTTTTCACTTTTAGATCCGCGCAGAAAATCAACTACGTAATTATTACCAAAACGCTCTTTTAACCTTGCCACGGCTGATAATGCTTTCTGGGCAATAAGCGTCCCATCAAATTTAGTGAACTCGCTGAGGCAAAAATCGCAGGAGCCGCAATGGTCCGGGAAATCCTCATCGAAGTAATTCATCAGATACTGGCGGCGGCAAGCGTGTAACTGGCAGTAATTCACCATATCATCCAGCTTTTTCAGCATAATGGCGCTTTGCTCAGCGTTGTTTTCTACCATGGCAAAGCCGCGCAGCTTAATGGCATCCCCCGGCGAATACAGCAGCATGGCATCAGATGGTAAACCATCCCGCCCGGCACGCCCGGTTTCCTGATAGTAACCCTCAATGTTCTTGGGCAGATCCATGTGCACTACGTAGCGTACGTTTGATTTATTGATACCCATCCCAAAGGCGATAGTGGCTACAATGATCTTAACATCATCGCGCAAAAAAGCTTCCTGGTTTTGGTTTTTTACCTCGTTACTTAAACCGGCATGGTAAGCCTCAACGGCGTAACCCTCTTCTTTCAGGTCGGCCGCCAAAGCCTCGGTTGATTTGCGGGACAGGCAGTAGATGATACCCGATTCTTCTTTGCGTTCTTCCAGAAAATCGAGCAGTTGGTCAAAACCTTTTCTGCGTGGGATAACCCTGTACGTAATATTAGCCCTGTTAAACGACGATACAAAAACCGAAGGCTCGTGCAGGTTCAGCTTTTCTAAAATATCCTTCTGTGTCAGCTTATCGGCGGTCGCAGTCAAGGCAATCACAGGCACGCCGGGGAACTCGGTTTTTAATCCGGCAAGCATCAGGTACTCCGGGCGGAAATCGTGCCCCTATGAAGAGATACAGTGCGCTTCATCAATGGCAAATTGCACTACGTTCAACGTTTTCAGGAAAGCCATCATGCGGTTATCCGGTGCGAACAGGCGCTCGGGAGCAATATATAATAGGCGCAATTGGTTATTTTGCAGTTGTATGGCGATGTCCTTTTGCTCGTCGGGCGATTGGCTGGAGTTGAGATAGGCCGCAGGGATGCCACTTATATTAAGCGCATCAACCTGGTCTTTCATCAACGCTATCAACGGGGAGATAACAATGGTTAAGCCATTGAGTAGTACCGCGGGTAACTGGTAGCAAAGCGATTTACCACCGCCCGTAGGCATCAGTACCATTACATCCTGTTTGTTTAAAACAGTGTTGATAATGGCTTCCTGCGATTGCCGGAACTCATTATAACCGAAATATTTTTGTAGGGCTTGGATAGGTGTCATTGTTGTAAGCGCAAAGGTGCAGATTTGAAATTGTAGCCCCATGCGCAGGCGCAAAAAAATATATGTAGATTAGCTTTACTGAACTGAACTACCCGCATGATAAAAAAATTACTTAACACTTTTATATTATCCGTTATTGGAATAACTGCCTTTGCGCAACAATTGCAAACCCCCGAGCAGTTTTTGGGCTATAAACTTGGCGAACACTTTACACCGCACTACCGCATTGTTGAATATTTTAAATACGTGGCATCGGTATCAAAAAACATTAAGCTGCAGCAGTTTGGGATTACTAACGAGGGCCGCCCGCAGATTGCGGTATTCATTGCATCGGCCGATAATATTGGCCGTTTGGACGAGATCCGCCATAACAACCTGCGCATCGCAGGTATCGAGAGCGGCCAGGCATCTGTCAATGCACCGGTAATCACTTACTTCAGCTACAACGTACACGGTAACGAGCCTGCATCAAGCGAAGCCGCCATGTGGACGCTTTACGATCTGGTTGATCCTAACAATGCTAAAATACAGGCGGAGCTTAAAAACATGGTGGTTATCATAGACCCATGTTTAAACCCGGATGGCCGCGAGCGCTACGTGAACTTTTATAATTCGGTAGTGGGTGCTGTACCCAATGCTAACCCAGGCTCGCGCGAACACCAGGAACCGTGGCCGGGCGGCAGGGTGAACCATTATTACTTTGACCTTAACCGTGATTGGGCCTGGCAGGCACAAAAGGAAACTCAGGCACGGGTAGCGTTGTTTAACTCGTGGCTGCCACAGATCCATGTTGATTTCCACGAACAGTATTATAACACACCGTACTACTTTGCACCTGCTGCCGAGCCGTATCATAAAGATATTACCCAATGGCAGCGCGATTTCCAGGTAACCATCGGCAAAAACAACGCAAAGCACTTTGACGCAAACGGCTGGATGTATTTTACCAAGCAGGAATTTGACCTGCTTTACCCATCATACGGCGATACTTATCCGCTTTACAACGGCTCTATCGGGATGACGTACGAGCAGGGCGGCATAGGTGCAGGCTTAGCCATTGTTACCAGTACCGGCGATACGCTTACCCTTGCGCAACGCATAGCCCATCATCATGAAACGGGGTTGGCTACCATAGAGGCGGTATCGGCCAACGGCCAAAAAGTGGTGAGCGAGTTTAAAAAGTTTTATGATAACAGCCGCCAAAACCCACCGGGGCAGTTTAAAACCTACGTTATTAAAAACGATAACAACGAGAAGGTAGAGCAGCTGGCCAAAATGCTTACCCGCAACGGCATCCAGTTTGGTTATGGGCTTTCAAACAAAAGCGTAAACGGCTTTAACTATTTTAGCGGTGCTAATGAGCAATATAGCGTTGGGCCCAATGACCTGGTTGTAAACGCTTATCAGCCCAAATCGGTACTACTGCATGTTTTGCTGGAGCCTAAAACGGTGATACCGGATTCATCAACGTATGATATAACCGCATGGTCGCTGCCATACGCTTACGGATTGAAAGCCTACGGATTAAAAGAATCGTATAAGCCGGCCAATGCCAATTGGAGCGTTACCAAATCAACCCTTCCGGTTAATACCAAAGCGTATGCCTACGTTTCTGCCTGGCAGTCAATCGCGGATGTAAGATTTCTTTCGGCTTTGCTGAAACGTGGAATAAAAGTGCGTTATTCACAAGATCCGTTTGAGGCTGCGGGTAAAAAATTCACTGCTGGTTCGCTATTGGTAACACGGGCCGGTAACGATAAGATGGATTTCGACAGGGTGGTTACACAAATAGCTGCGGAGCTTGGTCATGAGATAACACCGCTATCATCAGGCTTTGTGGATAAAGGCTATGATATCGGGTCGTTTGATATTAAGTACATCCGCCGGCCAAGGATAGCTTTGGTATCCGGCGATGGCATCAACTCTGAAGCAATGGGCGAGGTATGGCACTTTATGGAGCAGCAGATAGGTTATCCTATTAACCTTATCCGTTACCAGGATCTGAACCGCTTAAAACTTGCCGACTACGATGTAATTGTTATGCCGGATGGCCGCTATAATGATTTATCAACAGACAATCTGCAAAGCTGGATCCGCGACGGTGGTAAACTCATTGCCATGGAAAATGCTGTAGCATCATTGGTTGATAAAAAAGGCTTTGATATTAAAACCAAAGAAGAAAAGAAAGCTGACAAACCCGACCCTAAGGCCAAGCCTCAGAAAAAGCTATATGCAGACCGGAACCGTGATGCACTGCGCTCAAGCATCCCCGGGGCTATTTTTAAGGTAAATATGGATAATACCCATCCGCTGGGTTATGGTTTCCCTAATTATTATTACTCACTAAAATTAAGCGAAGATATCTACGAACCCCTCGGCGAAGACGACTGGAGCGTGGGCACTATAGACAGCAAAGCATACGTAGCCGGTTTTGCAGGTTTCCTTACCAAACAAAAGCTAACCAGCGGCATGCTCATGGGCGTGCAGAGCATTGGCCGCGGCTCGGTAGTTTACCTGGCCGATGATCCGCTGTTCCGCAGTTTCTGGGAAAATGGTAAGCTGCTGTTTAGTAATGCCGTGTTTATGGTGGGGCAGTAGAAGCGAAGCCCCCCAACCCCCTAAAGGGGGAGCTTTTGAAAAGCATAAAGCCCGGTCATTGTTTTTATGACCGGGCTTTATATTTAATATCGAACACAGAACGCACAATATCGAATAATGAAGGAATAACTTCTGCTCCCCCTTCAGGGGGCTGGGGGGCACGACTTAATTCCCGCTTTTTACCCTGCCTTTTTCGTCATCGGCACCGCTTTGGTGTTGGCGCATTTTAATTTTGCTGTTACCAAAGTTATAGGTAAGGGTAAGGCGGCCTAAACGGGTTTCGTTTTTCTGGCGCACAATAACGTGGGTATTGTCAAAATCGGTATTCACGTTGTTTTGGCGGGTATTGAAAATATCGGTGATACCCAATTTTATATTGAGCTTTTTGTTAGCAAATGAACGACTCACACCGGCATCTACCGAGTATTGTGGTTTTATCAGGAATGTTGAGTAACGCAAAGCCGACTGGTAATTTCCCGAAACCTCTGCTTTAAACCCGCTGAACAGGAATGTTTGATTTAAGCGCGCCTGGTAAGCCAGTTTGCCCGCATCAAGTTTTGTATTTGATACCAAGCCGCTGCCGGAGCGTATAGTATCGGCACTAAACTTTTGATAGAATAGTGTTCCGTTAAAATTACCGCTCCACCATTTGGTAATGGTAAATGGTGTGTTGATGTTGGCGTTGTATGAATCTTGGGCCTTTATGTTCACATTGGTTTGATAGGTTGCTTTGGTGGCAGTATCAGCAAACAACACTTGTACATTTGCATCTGTTGTGCGGCTATAGCCCAATGTTAGGTTAATGGTTTTATTGTAAGTGTAGCTTAACTCAAAGGCGTTTGTATACTGCGGGCGCAGGTTTAGATTGCCTTCTTCATAAGTGTATTGGTCCAGATAATACCTGAAGGGATTAAGGTTGTCATAATTTGGCCTGTCAATACGGCGGCTGTAGCTTATGCCTAATTCGTGCTTGTCAGATAGTGTATGGTTGATAAACACGCTTGGGAAAAAGTTAAGGTAGTTTCGATTTATGGCAACCGGCGTTTTCTGGATAACATACAGCGTTCCGGTTGATGATGTATTCTCAGCCCTTAAACCTAACTGTACCGAGGTCTTTTTAAAGGTCTTGCCCAGGTTAACGTAACCGGCTGTAATCTTTTCATTATAAACAAAACGGTTGGTGCGGCTGGTATCGTTGATGAACGAATGGCCGTTTGTTGTACTGGTATCTATTTGCGCCTGCAGGTCGTTATCTGTTTTTACTGAACTGAATTTAGCGCCGGCCTCAAACTTTAAAGTTTTGGTGATAGGCAGGGTGTAATCTATCTTCTGTGTCCAGATATTGATGGTTGATGGCGTTTGGTTCTTTATATACAAAGGGTGTATCTGTGTGCTTCCATCCGGATTATAAAAATAAGTATCGTAGTTAGCGTCAGAGTTATTGCGATATCTCGAGAAATCAACATCGGCACTAATTTCCTGGCCAAGCGTGTCTATCAAAAATTTATCATTCACGTTGGCAGATATGCTGCGATAGGTTTGTTTAATATCAGACCGCGTGGTTTGGTAAGAATCATTAGCAGCCGAAGTAAGACCCAGCCAGGTAGTGCCAGTATTGTCATTATACTCGTTGGTGTAATCGCCATTCACCACAAAGCCAATGGTATTTTTCTTTGATGTACCATAATCAGCTCCAAAACGGTAGTTATTGTAATGGGTGTGGTTCATCATTCTGGTTTGCTGTTTAAAGTAGGTGCTTTTGTCAGCGCTATCAATACGGCGATCAATAGCTATGTTATTTTCGCGGTTAAAGTCGCCTCGGGTAAGGGTGGCGAATAGGTTAAGATCGCCGTTTTTATGATTTAACGAAAGGCTGGTGTTATCACGAAAGTTTTTACCATAAGCTGCATTTACCGTTAGGCTGCCATTGGTGCCTATCATCTTGTTCTTTTTAAGTTTGATGTTGATGATGCCCGAGTTACCCGATGCATCGTATTTAGCCGATGGGTTAGTGATCACTTCTATGGATTGAATATTGGAGCCATCAGTAGAGCGCAGATAAGTAGTTAGCTGCTGTGCCGACATGTATGTAAGCTTGTCGTTTATCATCACGGTAACGCCCTGTTTGCCTTTAAGGCTGATGTTATCGTCTTTATCAACGGTAACACCCGGCGCACGTTCCAGAATTTCCAACGCATTGTTACCTGCTGCTAAAACACTGTTCTCAACGTTCATTACGGTACGATCGAGCTTACGCTCTATAAGCGGCTTGCTGGCAACGACGTTTACGCCTTGCAAACTGCGGCTGGCGGTAGTCATGGTTAGGGTAGGAGCGGTTACGGTATTTTGCCCAACTTCAAAGGCTAGCGAAAATGATGCCTGGTAACCCACGCTTGTCCCTTTTACAATGTATCTGCCTACTCCTATCTTATCAAAAGTGTATTTGCCGGCATCGTTGGTTAAGGTTCCTTTTACTACAGATGAATCTTTTGCGCGTAATAGCGTTACTGTTGCATAATCAACAGGTTTTGATTGCTCGTTAATGAATGCGCCGCTTACGGATGATTGTGGTGGCGATGTATTTTGTGCTTTTGCCTGGCCGCAGATAAATGCCAGTAAAGCGATGGATAATATTTTGGTTAATTGTTTCATGGGTAAAAAAGTTTAGGCAATACAAGTTCACGAGGATATTATCCTCCATTTTTTTGCCGGTAAAATAGTTTGAGTGTTTTGCGGAATCTCCGCTATTAGTTAATCAAGGTAGTCGATGTTCTCATGTATTTATATTTCCCCTTTTGCTGCCGGAGCTTTGCTTTATCGTTTTATTATAAGATGACGAAAGGGTAGGAAAGGTTACATCAAAACCTTTATTTTTTTAACGCAGGGATGGCAAATTCTATAATCTGCTGAAAACTAAAATACTGCGGGCCGGCTTTTTCCTGATGATTTGGCTGCTTCGGGTTCGATCGTTTAACAATGACAGGGGTAGCGGCAGGGCTTTTGAGAGAACTTCCAAAATAAGAAGAAAATATAAGCCCGCTACTAAACAGCAGCAGGCTTACATATTTTACAAAGGGCCTCATTTTTTTAAGGTATCAGCTTTAGCGCTATCGATTTTAACGCTATCAGTTTGTATCGCTTTGGCAGGCAACACGAGCGTATCAATTTTACATTGAAGGCCATTGTCGCTCATAAAGAATTTCGCGAATGGTGCATTTTCCTGTTTGTTGTCACGTCTGCAATCGTAAATACTGATGCCATTAAGCATTCCATCAAGTTCATTATCAATTATGAGTTTTGCGTTCAACGGCACTTTTAAAGTAAGCCTTACTTCCTGGCCGCGCCAGGTGTGGGCTAAGTCCTTATTAAAGCGGCGGTTAAACTTTAAAACATTGCCGGTTTGTTCAAAATGGTAAGTAATGGCGCGTGCGTTGTTCAATGCATCCTGGTAGTCTCCACCACGCGAACTAAACTCCTCAACCAAAACGGGCTGTGCAACTTCGCTTCGTTCTATAGTTAAATAAGCCGATGAGTTTGGTGCATCCAGGTCGTCCTCGTTATCATCGAGGATTACTCCGTTTTTAAAATCTTTGATATCATAACGGGCACTATCTTCAGCCGTCAGAAACTTGGTTTGGTTCAATTTAAGATGATATGCGCTATCTGATGTTGGGACTATACTAATGGTTTTACTGTAGCTGGCGCCAGACTTAAAGTCGCTTGCTATTTTAACTGCGTAGTAGATAACAACACTGATAGATACTATCCAGCATATTAGTAAAGTGGACGAAGTAGCGCGGCCAATTCCCTTCGTGTTAAACACATAGGTTAACACGCCCAATATAATTGCCAGTAAAGGAATAATGAGCATCAATACCGCACAAACCAAAAATATATTATTAATGCGGGCATTAGCTAAACTGAACGGGAACATATGGTATACACCGGAGTGGCCGGTAGCGATAGCAGCTACCACCGTACCAATAATGGCAATGATGAACCCAAAGCAGGCAATTATTATACAAACGGCAATGGCTTTAAAAATAACCTTACCAGCGCCGCCTAAAAATTTACCGAAATGCTGAAAGAAGTCGCCTGCAAAATCGCGGGTTTTGTAAACGAAAGGTCGGGCCTCGTCACTAAAGTTTGAGAGATTGCTGCGCAGGCCGCTCATTTCTTCTTCAAAGTTGGTTTTAAAACCCTGCAGGTTCAATCGCTGGCCTTTCATGGCCATTCTGTCTGCACGGGTTTTAGCTTTTGGTACAACTATCCATAATATAATATATAATATAGCGCCCGTTCCGCCAAAGGCTACCAATACGGCAAGCAGCAAGCGTACCCAAACCGCGTTAAAATCAAAGTAGTTGGCTATGCCAGCACAAACACCGGCAACCAGATGGTCATCAGGGTCGCGGAAAAGGCGGCGTTGTTGCGATGGGATTGAAAAGCCATGCTGTGCTGTATTTGTATCGCCATCTTCGGCGCTTTCAAAATCAGCTACAGATCCCATTTGTTCTACAACGGATGTTACATCCTGCTCAACGATAACCTGTTTGCCTTCTTTTAATAGTATCTCATTAAACATTTCGGCGATACGGTTTTCTATGTCGGTTGTAATTTCAAGACTGTCGGCAGAGCCCATAAAATGGCGCTGCACATCTGTCATGTAACTTTTGAGTATCTCATAAGCATTTTCCTCTATATGGAAAACGATGCCGTTTATATTTATAATAATAGTCTTATTCATGATTGGGTGGTGTTAAGGGTTATTGTTGGTTGTTTCTGTCGCCTATTGATGTTTGCACGGCAAAGGCGAGTTCCTGCCAGGTGATATCTAATTGCTCCAGCACTTTGCGACCTTCATCAGATAACACATAGTATTTTCTTGGCGGCCCGGATGTGCTTTCTACCCAGTTGTAAGAGAGCAATCCATTGTTTTTTAATCGGGTTAACAAAGGGTATAAAGTACCTTCAACCACCAGTAGCCGAGCCTTCTTTAATTCGGCAATGATATCAGATGCATATATTTCACCCTTTGCTATAATGGAAAGTATGCAGTACTCAAGTATGCCTTTCCTCATTTGGGTTTGTGTGTTCTCAATAATCATAATACAAAGATATATGTTTAAGAATGTATTATGCAATACATAGTACTGTATTTTTTTATATTTTCTTTTAGTTTTATGAATTTTTATAAAAAAGC
>JAESTD010000186.1 GCA_016763755.1 Mucilaginibacter sp. | reverse complement strand
CTTACGGGCATACATCTGTGATTTCCAGGGCTCGCCGGCGTAATTATACAGATAGATCATGTGCTGGATAGGCTGATTGCCATGCGCGTACTGGCCCATTTTTATCAGCGCCATTTCGGTCATCTCGTGGATAACTGAGCCGTACTGACCAGGCACAATGGTTGATGGCTCAGAGAATACAGAATCTATCTTAGCGGTAAAATTCTTGTTGCCACCCATCAGTTTGATCAAGCCCTGCACATCATGAAAAACCGACCATTGCCAATGCCATGCGTTACCTTCGGTGTAGGGGCCGCCCCAAGCCAGCGGGTCAAACGGTTTAATCCATTTGCCCTGATCGTCTTTAGCACGCATAAAGCGGGTACCGGGGTCGTAAAGACTTTTGTAGTTGTACATATTTTTGCCAAAGGCATCCATGTATTCTTTGTTGCCTACAGCCTTTGCCAAAGTGTATCCGCAGAAATCATCATAAGCGTATTCTAATGATTGCGCAGTTGCACCCAAAGTTTTCTCTGAGTAGGGTACATAGCCATGCTCGTTGTAATAACTCGCCAGTCCGCGGCCATTCGCTCCACCCCACGGGCCTTTGTTGTTGGCCTCGTGCGAGTAAGCCTTAAGGGCTTGCTGCGGATCAAAAGTGCGGATTCCTTTCACCCATGCATCAGCCAATAAGGAGATAGCGTGATTACCCAACATCCCCCCGGTTTCTGATGGGAATGACCACGCCGGGAACCAGCCGCACTGCTCCTGTGCAGCCAGTAAGGCCTGCATATACTGGCCTTCCATCTTAGGATGAAGGATCGTGTTCAGCGGGAATTGCGCCCGGAAGGTATCCCAGAAACCATTATCGGTGTACATATATCCATCGTGCAGCTTACCATCATACGGACTAAAATAATAAGGTTTACCCTCGTTGTTGATCTCGAAGAAACGGTGCGAGAACAGGTTGGCACGGTACAAGCAAGAATAGAATGTAGCGCGCTGTGCCTCTGTACCACCCTCAACCAAAACCCGGTGGAACAGCTTGTTCCAGATCTGGTTTGAGGCTGCCCTTGTGGCATCAAAAGATTTAAATTTGCCTAACTCGTTAGTCAAATTTAAATGCGCCTGCTCGGGCGTGATATATGATGAGGCAACTTTTGCCTGCACAACCGTGCCGGGTGCAAACTCGATGTAAGCGCCACGGCCTTCACCTTCGTCGGCTTTATTGTTGGCGTTGATGGTACCTTTTTTGTTTTCCCAGGTACCATAGCTTTTAAATGGCTTATCAAATACTATCTCAAAGTAGTTTTTGAAATTATTAGGTGCCCAGCGGCAGTTATTTACCCAGCCTACTATTTTATTTTCTTCGGGGATGATCTTTATGCTGGCATCCTTGGTATATCCATCCAACACTAAATGAGCCGCACCACTTGCCGGGAAACTGAAACGCAGATGGGCGCCACGCTCCGTGGTGGTCATCTCGGTGGTGATACCGTTATCAAATTTCACCTTATAATAATCGGGCTGGGCGACTTCGTTCTTGTGCGAAAAAGTTGAAGCGCGTTCATCATCCATTACTACTAATTTGCCTGTAACCGGCATCAGCGAGAAAACGGCATAATCGTTAACCCATGAGCTGCACTGGTGCGATTGCTGAAACCCGCGGATCTTATTCTCGAAATATTGATATTTCCAGCCGTCGCCGTTCTTGCCGGTCTGTGGTGTCCAGGTGTTCATGGCGAAAGGAACGCTGGTTGCCGGGTATGTATTACCGTATGATAGCTCGAACTTGCTGTTGGTACCCTGTCTGGTGTTGGCATAATGAACCAGATCGGTAGTGTTCTGGGCGTAAGCATCAGCCCCAATCAAAAGGGCAAAGGTTAAAGCAGGTAATAATCTTTTCATGCAATGCAGTGTTGCGTTTTTGAAGAAATACGACATAGGGAACGTCGCCGCCCCCTATTCGCAATCAACTTATTATATATTAACAACTAAAAATTCGAACTCATTTTTCATTTTCGGCCAGTTTATACTGGCTTTTTGTGACCTTTAACCGGTTGTATAAAAGTATGCAAATGCCGGTGATCCCTCCCGTCAACATGATCAAGCCGATGAGTTCTGCTTGCGTCAGGACGATAGAGAAAAAACTAAAGCGATGATTGACGCGGATCTGCTCGAGTAAGAAACGTTCACCGCCGTTAAGGATGAGGTATATACTGAACATTAAGCCTGGTACCTTAATTTTTCTACGAAAGGTCCACATTAGCCCGAACATGCCTATACACAACACCAATTCGTAAAAGGATGTCGGATATACCCCATAAGGTAACTGGTTACAAAAATTACCTGTACACCCGGGTATTGAAACGCCTGAATTGATACTGTTATGAGGAAAATTAAAACTCCATATCCAATCGGGCAGCCAATTAAGCCATCCGGGTTTGGGATCAGGATTGATACGCCCCCAATCTCCATCGCCGGAAAGCTGACAACCGATTCGACCGATACCGTAAGCCAGCATCATGCCCGGCGAGCCGATATCTGCAAGGTGCACTTGTTTCATACCATAAAAATGGCCGATGTACAAGTAAGTGAGTGCACCAAATACCAAACCACCATAGTAAGCAAATCCATTTGCCGAAAAAAACACTCCGGCAGGATCATGAAGAAACAGTTGAAAATGATCCGCAATATCGAATAGCTTTGCGCCAATGAATCCGAAAAAACCCACGCTAAAAGTGATCAGCCCCATCAGCTGGTATGGATGGCGTTTTTCTTCTATCACTTTGGGCTTGGGTAATTGTGATCGCTTTCTGTCTTGATAAGCCCAAATGGCAAAACCGGCGCCTGCAATCAAACCCATCAGCAAGTTGCCATGGGTTGAAATAAGGTATTTTCTTGGGTCGGTAACGAAAGCCGAATAGTTGAATAAAACGCCGAAAACTTTAAATCCGAACAAAAAACCCAATAGGAAATTTATACCCAATTCCAAGACCGAAGGCGATCTGCCGATAATCACTTTGCGGTTGTAAGCCTGTATTTTCCCGTTAGCTTCGTATCGTTTAAACTCGGATGTAAAAACCAGATAAGCGCCCCAGAAAGCCATTGCGACAAAAAACCCGAAGGTTTGCAACGGAAAGTTCAACCTGACGTTGAACAGATACTGAAGCAACTGATCAATAGTTGGAAACATACACTAATATAACATAAAGCAGGGGCCGGGGGGATAGCATAGCCCCTGCTGTAACAAATAAGCTTAAAAACCCAACTGCACACCTAAGTTAATTACCCGCTGATTGATGTAGCATCACCGGCGGTATTTGTGGAGATCTCCGGATCCTGCTGATACTTACGGTAATTATCCCATGTAAATAAATTGTAGGCACTTAAATATACCCTGGCATTGTTGATTTTGAAAGGAAGCAATTTATTCGGTAACTGGTAGCCAATGTCAATTGTTTTTAAACGAATATAATATGCGTTCACCAACCAATAGTCACTAAAGTATGCGGTTGGGCTGTTAACCGATGTCGGGTTAAAACCTAGCCGAGGAAAATTAGCTGTTGCAGCTGTGGACGGCGTCCATCTTTCCTGATGAATAGGCTGGAACTGGCTCTGAAACGGTTCGATACCGGTACCGATGACCGCAAAACTGTAATTGAAAGACCCTTGGAGCAATACACTGACACTAAAACCTTTGTAAACACCCTGGAGAGACAAGCCCAAAATAGTGTTAGGAAGATTAGGATTACCAATTGCGCGTTTATCAAACACGTTTATCACCCCGTCGCCATTCAGGTCCTGGTAGCGCAGGTCGCCGGGTTGCAATGGCACGCCGTTATCCGGTATAGCAATTGTGTTCCCTGCATTTGATCCGTTTTTAGAAACATACGCATTGATGGCATCAATATCCTGCTGGGTATAATAGCCCAGATAATGGTAACCAAACTGCTGGCCAATCGGGTGGCCTGTTTGTGCCAGCCAGGGGTAAGCAGGCGATGCTTCGTCCTTAAACAAGATCTTGTTGCGGGCGTAAGAGAAAACTAAACCCGTATTATACTGGAACTGGCCAATCCTGCCGTGGTAACTGACTTGACCGTCAATACCCTGGTTTTGTGTTTTACCGATATTGACAGCAGGCAGCCCGACACCTAACAATAGTGGGATACTACCGGGGGTGATCAATTGCTTATCACGGATATCGCGGAAGTAATCGATCGTCAGGGATACCTCATCGTTAAATAAGTTCATGTCCAGACCGAAATCCAGTTTGCGGGCGCGCTCCCAAACGACTGTCGGGTTACTTAATGCGCCTTCATATATGGTTCCATACGGCGTTGGCGATTGACCGAAGTTATAGCCATTACCATTATTGTAAACCTGGTTGTAAACATAACGGTTACCCGGGGCAGCGTCAGAGCCTACGGTACCGTAGCTGGCCCGTAATTTAAACAAGCTGAACATAGGCAGCGCCTTGGCAAAAAAATCTTCTTTAACCAGGTTATAGCCCACACTCACCGCCGGAAATACACCATAGCGATGGTCGGCCGCAAAACGGTCGGTACCATTATACGCAACGTTAAAATCGATCAGGAATTTTTGGTTAAAATCATACCCTAATTTACCGGAAACACCCCTGAATTTCTGGGGCACACCTACCAGATCTTTCGATAGCAAGTTTGCCGCATACAAGGTATTGGCCGTTTGATTGAACAATACCAGACCTGAAAAATGGTGTTTACCGCTAAATACGCGATCGTAATTTAAGTACAATTGCAAATTGTAGTTATTGGTATTTTGATCGGTATTACCGGTTAAGCCATAGGTTTGATAAACGTAAGTGCCACCCGGGCGAAGCGAGTACTGATCGGTTACCGGGTCATAATGATACGACGGGATGCCCTCATTAAATATTTGCTTGGTATATTGCTCTATGCTTGAGTAGGCAATACGGCCGGTAAGCGATAAACCATCGGTGATCATGCTCAGCTTTTGGGTTGCGCCGAACAGGAAGTTGAAGTCTGTTCTTCGGGAGTGTTGGTAACCACCGGTCGCAAGCCTTGCATTCAAAGTTGGTAAATGGTCCGGATTGAATGGCGAATAAGCGTAAGCGTAACTTCCGTTAGGGTTTAAATATGGCGCGGTAAACGGCGTTATCTTCGTAAAATTATACACCTCACCAACAGCATTTTGGTTGAACGGCTGGTTAAGGTCTGAGAATCGGGTAGTTACATCCAAACGCAGGTCAAGTGAATTGGTGACCTTTAAGTCTAAATTTGAACGAAAGTTGTACCTGCGGAAATAGTAATTGGTGTTCACCAAACTTTGCGGATCCGCAAAATCCCGTACCAATCCGTTTTGATTTAGCGCACCGCCGGAAATAAAATACTTTAAAGCGCTGGTACCCCCTGAAATATCGAGATTAGTATTGGCCTGATAGCTTTGTTTTTTAAATATCTTATCGTACCAATTCACATTTGGGTGGCCGTAAGGATCGCTTCCGTCCCTAAAAGCATCCAGATCAGCTTGGGTAAAGCTTTGGGGTATCCCATCGTTCTTTTGTGCCTCGTTGATCAGTAAAGCAGAATTGTAGGCGTCCAGAAATCTTGGCTTACGGGTTGGCTGCTGTATGCCACCCTCTGCCCGCAGGTTAAATTTGGGCGCCCCATTTTTACCCCGGCGGGTAGTGACTACCAATACGCCATTAGCTCCTTTAATACCATATACAGCGGTTGACGATGCATCTTTCAGGATAGAAATATTCTCGATCTCGTTAACGTTGATTTGCTGCAGTTGATCATAACTATATTCAATATCATCTACGATGATAAGCGGCTTATTCCCATCGGGGTTTAATGAGCTTACACCGCGGATATAGAAATCTGAGTCACCTTTACCCGGCTGACCGGATGATTGCTGAGAGAAGAAGCCCGGCAATTTACCGGTTAACGCATTTTGAACGTTAGCTGTTGGCACCGTACGGATGTCACCAGCCGAGATAGAACTTACCGCTCCGGTGTTAGTGATCCGTTTCCGGGTACCATAAGCAATTACGGCTACTTCGTCCAGGCCGTTCGTGCTGGTTTGCATAATGATATCCAGCGTAGGTTTGTTCTCTACCTTCACCTCTTGCGCCACGTAACCCACAAATCGCAACAATATAGTTTTTGATTGCCCGCGCAACGTAAGTCTGAACCTCCCATTAACATCGGTGACCGTACCATTGGTTGGGACGCCCTTCTCCACTACCGATACGCCCGGTAATACCCCGGACAGATCGCGTACCTTCCCGGTAACCGCTGTGTTTTGCGCAAACAATGCCCCCGGAAACAACATGAATATGAATGGAAAGAAAAGTATGATTTTTCTCATAACTGCTAAATTGATTGGTTTAAATTGCCTGTCTGGTACTTACCATCCGGGGGTTTGTTTCATATTAGGGTTCTTTTGCACCTCATCATAAGGTATCGGGTACAGGTACATTTTGGGGGCGCTAAACTTGGTAGTCAGCACGTCAAGAGCATTAAAATTCAAGGTGTTCCCTACTTTTGCAATGCTTAAACCGGTCCGGGGTTGGTTCATCGTGGTTTCGGCAAGTTTCCAGCGCCTGATATCCCAATAGCGGTTTTCTTCAAAGGCAAGCTCGGTACGACGCTCATTTTGAATTACAACTCGCATTTCTTCCTTGGCCATACCGGATTTCAAACCATATTGATTATCTGCACCGGGTAAAATACCTGCCCGCCTGCGGATGCTGATCAGCGCATTGTATACATCAGCAGTAGCACCAACAGCCTCGTTCTGTGCCTCAGCATATGCCAGTACGATATCAGCGTACCTGATAATCAACCAATCGGTGCTGTGACCGGCGTATGAATTGGTGTTTTCAAAGTTGCCCATGAACTTTCGCATGTAATAACTCGTTTTGGTTTGTTGCAAAGCGCCGTTGGGCTTACTTAACCCTCCTTCGTAGGTCTGAAGTGCGCTGTTTAACCAGGTAGCGCCGTTATAGAGGATGGTGTTGGTAAGGCGCGGATCGCGGTCTTTGTAAGGATTATTGATATCGTAACCTGATGCCGGGTCGGTGATCGGCAAACCGTTGCTCATGGTAAAAGAGTTAACCAGTTCTTGTGTCGGGCTTGTCTGGCCTCTCCCCGTTGCGCCCGTATAACCTACCGGCCCATTGTTGGTCTCTACACTATTGCTGTTATCGCCCTGGCGCATGAACAATATCTCGGAATTACTTTGCGTGAGGAAAACATCTTTAAAATTCGGCAACAAGGAATAAGTGCCTAAATTCATCACATCTTTAGCAGCAGCTGCTGCTGCTGTCCATCTTGAGGCCTGAAAATCAGTATATCCCGTTAATGGGTTTGAAGACTCAATATTACCGCCGTTAAAGAGCGGGCTTGCTGCGTACAAAAGCACCTTGGCCTTGAGTGCCAGTGCCGAACCTTTGGTTGGACGATGGCTGTCTGCATCAGGGTCAGCATCGGGTTTTAACATTGGGTAAGTGATCAGCGAATCTTTTATCGCGTCACACTCGCTCACAATGTATTTTACACATTCGTCAAAACTATTTCGGGGCAGCGTAACATCGTCAGAAATCGTATATACTTTGTTTCCCATCAGCGGGATACCGCCATAACGTTTTAACAGTTCAAAGTAAAAATAGGCACGTAAAAAACGAGCCTCACTTTTCCATACATACTTCAGGGATAACCCTTTGTATTTGGCCAGCGTTGGCACAACATCAATATGGTTGACAAATTCATTCGCCTGCCTGATGCCCGCGTAGTAAGTACCGAACAAATTTTCCTCGTTAGGCAAACTGTATGAATTATAAGCCCCCGTAGATAGAATGGTGACGACATTCTGCGGACTATTCGCTGATGAAACCGCATCATCGCTCGCCGCATCGAGATAATCGCCGGCTACGCGATTATGACCGTTCTTCATTATGGAGTAAATCCCGTAAAGATATTTCTGGGCATTCTGCCCTGCCGAATCCCTTGGGTCGAATACGGTGTTTATGCCCACCTTATCAACCGGGAATTGCTCGTATTTTTTACATCCCGCCATTATTAATACGAGTGCTAAAGCTGCTATAATATTTTTTTGATATGTCATGATCATTGTGTCTGTTGCCAAAAATTAAAGCTTAACCGTAACACCTGCGTTAACTACGCGCTGTATAGGATATGACCCGTTGAATACTTCCGGATCTATGCCTTTGTAGCCATAAAGTGTAACCAGGTTTTCCCCATTAGCAAATAGCCTTACGCCTGAAAGGCCTAACTTGTGTACCCATTGGTAGGGCAGCGAATAACCCACTTCGGCATTCTTAAGCCTGAGGTAATCGCCTTTACGCAGGTAAAGTGTTGAACTTGGCGTGTTATTGGTATTCCCTAAGGAGAGACGCGGAAGCGTAGCGGTAGCCGCCGTTTCAGGTGTCCATCGGCCGGTAAGGTTGTCATATCCCTGGCCCAGGTAATTGTTGCCGAACGGACCAATACCAACGAAGCCTGTAACCGTGGAATTATTGAACATGATCTCGCGGTTTTTAATCCCCTGGATGATCATGCTGAAACTAAAGCCTTTGTAATTAAATCCGAGGGTTGCGCCATAAAATAACAGTGGCTTTGTGTTTCCGATAGCCGACATATCGAACTGGTTGATCACACCGTCCCCATTCAGGTCTTTATATTTCACATCGCCGGCCTGGGCCGTATAACCGGTTGTGGTCGGGCTGCCGGCAGCCTCCTGTGCGTCCTTAAAGAAACCTAAAGCGGTGTATCCCCAGATCGCATTCGGCGATTGCCCCGTGCGGCGCAACCATGGATAAGGTGTCGGCGTTTCGTCGCTATAAAGGCTTTTTGAGTATTGGAGCGATGCATTTCCCGACACAAAATAATTAAAGTTGTTAATATGGTTCTGGTAAGTTAAGGTAAGCTCCTCTCCCTGGTTAAGCACCACCCCGATATTTTCGGCAGAGTATGGCGTGCCTAACAGCAAAGTATTACGGCCACGCACCTGTAAAAGGTCTTTATACCTGTCGTGATAGTAATCAGCACTGATTTTTAGGTGACTGTTAAATAGTTCGATATCTGCGCCAACGTCAATTTTATCCGCTTTTTCCCAGCTGATCAGCGGATTAGCCAGCTGATCGGCGAATAAACCCTGCACACCTGCACGCACATTACCGGTAACATACTGATAGCCGTTTGGCGAGCTATAGGTCTGAATAAAATTGTAATAACCAAAGTTATCTACGTTGGCATTGCCTGTGCGCCCGTAAGTTGCCCGCCACTTCCATGAGTTCAGCCAGCTGATATTATCCTTTATGAAATCCTCCCTGGCCATTTGCCAGCCCAGGCCGCCTGCATAAAACAAGCCGAATTGTTTATTTGGCGGATACCGGTCATAGCCGCTGCGGTTTAAAGCACCTTCGATAAAATACTTACCATCATAGTTATAACCAGCCTTGAGCGCTTCGTTGGTCGTGGTACTGGTCAGGTCAAAGTTAAGGTTGACCGAACGGGTATCATAAAGCGCCATACCGGTAATGTTATGTTTACCGAAGGTCCTGTCATAATTAAGCGATAGTTGGGCAAAGGCATAACGTGCGCTTGACACACTGTTAAAAACGTTGATTTGCGCTGATGGCGAACCGACGCCGGCATAGGTGCTATCCGCCTTGATCAGGAAGGTATTGTTTGATAAGGACCTGTTCAGCACTCCTTGCGATGACAATGCCAGATTACCTTTCGCTTTTCCGCTCAGGCCGGGTGTAACGCTGCTCATATCGTAGGTAAGGTCAAGATTGGCCAATACGTCATTAGCAGTAGTACGTTGATAACCCGAGTATTGTGATAGCGACAGCAGGTTTGTATTGAACGTCGTTGTTCCGCCAAAAGATCCATCCGGGTTAGTCGCGGGATAAGCGTTATTTGGTGTGCTGTACAAGCCGCTTAGCAGACCGGCATAACCATAGCCCGGCTGCCTGCCTGTTTGTATACGGCCGAATATCTGCAGATCAACAGTGAACTTCTTGGTTACATTAACCGTAAGATTTGAGTTAATGATATAGCGGCTCAGGTTATTGTTCGTATTATAAGCAGAGCCGGCAGCCTCTTTGAACATCCCATCCTGGTTAAGATAATTCAATGAGATGTTATACCGGGCGATCTGCGTACCGCCGTTAACATTCAGCTTGTAGCTGGTCATCGGCGAATTTTTTCTAAGCAACAGATCGTACCAGTTTTGATCGGGATGGCCGGTGGGGTCAGAATGATCCCGGTAAGCGGCAATATCAGCGCCGCTATAGATGGGTAGTTTACCGTCGTTCTGTAAAGCTTCGTTATACAGATAAGCATACTGGTAAGCCGGTAATACCCTAGGGAGCCCAAGTGGGCTCTGTAAACCTGTTTGCGCAGTAAATGATATTCTTGGCGCACCCGCCACTGCTTTCTTGGTAGTAATGAGTAACACGCCCCTCGAGCTGTTTACCCCCATCAGGATGTTAGATAAACCGTCCTTTAATACGGATACGGATTCGATGCTTTCCGGATCAAGTGATGCGATCTCCCGCTGTACACCATCGATAACGGTAATTGGCACCTGACCGCGAAGGCTTAGATTAAATTCAGAGTTATCATTGGCGGAATAATTATTATGTAATACAACATTCCCGATGAAGTCGGCCTGGGTTTGCAAAGTAGTTTGCGGAGCCGAAAATCCGCTGTATTGCTGGGTATATAAACCGGCAAGCTGGCCCGGCAGCGCGTAAGTATATAAGGTTGCCGGAGTAGATGTTAGCTGGTTGGTATAAATAGTTGATACCGAACCCAAAAACTTATCGGTATTTGCAGTACCGTACAGCACATCAATTGTTTTAGGAGACTTGATATAGCTATCTGCCAGCCTCACGGTTATGGCGCGGTCGTCTCTCCCGGTTACTTCCTTTACGTTATAACCCGGATGGCTAAATACCAGTAATGACTTATTCGGAGCGTTTATCTCAAACTTTCCGGAAGCGTCTGAAATTACAAACTGGTTGTTACCTTTCAAAGAGATGTGTACCCCTTTCAAGGGCTTACCGAACTCATCAAGCACAAGCCCTCCGGCCATCCCGGGACGGGCGACGTATGCTGCAGAAGTATCCTGCTGTTGGGCACTGGCGATGTTAATCATCCCCAACATCAGCAAAACCAATGCAGTACAATATTTATTTAAGTAGCATTTAGCCATTGTATAAAGTTTAAATAGTTGGCAAAAATTGAAATATCGTTTTAGCAGCATTGACAATCAGTTTACTGCCAGGGTATGTCTAATATTTATCCGCATTTGAAGGTGTACACAAACGGATCCGCTGTGTTGCCATAACCTACCTTTACCGTTCCTGCTTTATTGGTTATATAGTATTCTATTTTGGTTATGGTTTGTGCATCCGTTGCATTAAAGAATGCCTTGGGCCAAAACGTAGCCCGGTAGCGTTTACTGTTGGCCGATGTTTGGACCATCTTGGTCTTATCAGTTTGCTCGCAAACTTTTATCGTTTTACCATCATTGGTGTAAGCAGTAGCACACAGGTAAACTTCTGATTCGTTTTTCAGGTCGGTTTCTACCACGGTACCATCAAAGGTTAAAGAAACAATGTCGTTGTCCAATGATTTGGGTGGATCTATCGTGGTCAACTGCGGGTTACAGAAATCCACCAGATCGCCGGTACCGCCCGTAACTTCGAAACACGATGGTGAGCCTTTCTGACTATAATAAGTACCATTGTTATCGCTGGTGTATGCGTTACCGCTATCAGATATGACGAAACTTAGTTTAACATTGGTTGGGTTGCCATCCGCAGCTACCTTCATTTTAACGGTCACATCTCCGGTGAAGGTATATCCCCCTGAGTGCGGGTACGCTTTTTCTGACTGATAAACGATCCATTCCATATCGTCAATCAGGTTTCCACCATTACCGAATATTTTTTTCGTGTAGGCCGGCCAGCTTAATCCGCCACCATTTTTTGGTAGCGCGTTCGAGGGTATCAGGTTCATGGCGCCACCGCCCAAAGCCTGGCTATTGTAAGTCACAACAGCATTTTGTGCACCTTTCCACCCTTTTGGAACCAGCATACCGAAGATCAAATAATCCGGGCCTCCGTCTCCCGCTGTCGGAATGGATATATTGACTTTGAATGTTACGGTCTGTCCTACGGTAGCTGTATCCGGCATCTCAAGGCCCGTGATCTCTTCACCACAGCAGGCCAGCATAATTCCCAGCACAAGAAATGCACAAGCTCTCCATAACCGCTTACCTTTGATTTGTAAAAATGAGTTCATCGTTTAATATTTTGCGTTTAGTTAACTTGTTGTAAAACGTAGGTATAAGAATTATTGGGACAGCCCGGGCTAAAGGTCAGCGTAAGCTGCCTTTTACCATTGACAATAGGATAAGTAAACACGGTTGAAACCGCTTGTGCCCCCGTTGCAGTGAACGTAATTTTGAATGGGTACTGCGGATCATCCAGCGAGAACGTACCGTTTTGATTCACGATGAACGGTAGTTTATCGACCAGTTTATAATTTGTACCGTCGAACTGTATCCTGAACTTGCTGAAGTCCAAAAGTCCATCGAGATCAGTTCCATTCCGGCTGGCCTTGATCACCTGCCAGTTACCGGTTATGGTTTTCAATGCTTCCTGACTTGGCAGCACCTTTTCGGTTTTACAGGATATGGCCATTGATACTGCTGCCAGCAGCAACAGTATCCGTTTTATATTGAGATTTCTTATCATTTCGGAAAAAATTAATAACCCGGATTTTGCATCACATCAGGTGATTTGGCTACTTCGGTTTGCGGTATAGGCCACAGATACATAGCCGGGCGAAAGTTTCGTTTTCGTACGTCAAAAATTTTGTAAGTAACACTATTGCCATTCCGGTTAACTTCCATGCCTTTGGTTTGGATATTATCAGTTTGTTCAGCAATTTTCCAGCGCCGAACGTCCCAGAAACGATGTTCTTCGAAGGATAATTCGATCCGGCGCTCGTTCCTGACCACTTCACGCATTTGTTCCTGGCTCAGTCCTGCCGGCAGTTGAAATGGCGATAGCCCCGCACGCTCCCTGATTTTTTCCACAGCGGCATAAACGGTTGCGTCCGGACCGCTATATTCGTTAGCAGCTTCTGCATAGTTCAATAAAACTTCGGCATAGCGTATCAAAGGCAGGCAGCGTTCAGTATTGTGTAAAAAATCTTGTGATACCGCATTCGGCGACAACATCTTGTTACAGTAATAACCTGTAGCTGTACCCACATGCACCGCATCAGGTCCTGTCTTAATGCCGTTGAAATTCCCCTGAAAAATATTGACTGGCGAGAAACCAGCCACCAGCCTGTTTTGTAAAGGGGTTTGATCACGAATGACGGTATAATTTAAACGTGGATCCCGACCGGCGTATGGGTCTTGAGCATTATAGCCCGAGGTGGGGTCCGTAATAACTTTACCATTACCCATCGGGAATGCATCAACAAGTCCCTGCAAAGGAAACGCTCCGTTTTTACCGGTCCGGGATGGAGGCTGAAAAAGTTCTTCGAGGTCCCTGTTATCAGAAGGCCTCATCAACTGAAAAATATACTCCGTATTATAACGCTTGGTGAACAGATCGCGAAAGCCCACGCCGGGCGTTGAATTATCGATATTTAAAGAATACGCGCCCATACCTATCACTGCCGACGCTGCGTCACGGGCCGCCTTCCAACGCTCTTTGTCGTAAGATTTATAGCCTAACACTTCATTATTTTTCGTGCCGGTTAGCGGGCTTTCGTTGAAAAGCGGACTTGCAGCATATAAAAGAACCCTGGATTTAAGGGCCAGACAGGCACCTTTTGATGCCCTCCCGTAATTGATACCGCTTTGAGCATTTGGCAGGTCCTGCGCCGCAAGGTCACATTCGGCCAATATGTAATTCACACACTGCTCATAGGTATTGCGGCTTGCCGGGATCTGCTCCGTATAGTTGTAAATGCTATCACCCATCAGGTGTATACCACCGTAATGTTTCAGCAGGATAGCATAATACCAGGCCCTCAGGAAGCGCGCTTCCGCACGCATCTGGATTTTCGTAAAATTATTGATCGGCGCCTTTTCTACGTTTTTGAAGAACTGGTTACTGACCTGATATTGGTATATGATTTTCTATAGGCATCGTCAGTAGCTACCGCTGCATTGATCGTCCCGGTCTCCCAGGCCAGCGCAGTTGAACCGCCGGAATTATAAACCTCTGCCTCGTCCGAACAAGCGTCGATACCGCCGTTGGGCGTTTGACTAAGTTCGTTCGGGCCGTATGTGAACCGGTTAGCTGCCGCGCTAAAGCCGACGTTTTCGTAAATCCCCGCTAAAAACCGAACTGCATTAGCACTATCTTTAAAAACGGTCTCCTGCGTCAGATTTGACGTAGAGGTCTGTCCCAGAAAGTCACCCTTTTTGCAGGATGCACATAAAAACAAACTCAAACAGGAAATATAAGCTATTTCCTTAAAGTAAAGTTTCATCATATAATTATGTTTAATCCTTAGCCCTCTTACGTAGTTACATACGAAGAAATAAATCGATTTAGCTTTTTTAGCTTATCATTTTATCAATTCAATTAAGAGACTAATACGTTATTTATAATTGGTTTTGTATCAAAGGCTAATATACAAAGCAAAAACGATTTAGCAAATTTAATTCTTCTTATTTTAATTTTTGCCATTGTGGCGGCGTTTACCTATGAAGATTAAAAATTCAATAAGGTTAGGAGCAAAATTTATCAAAAATTTAAAAGAGTCCTTAACTGCTAGTTGTGCTCAACGAAAAAGCGGCTGAAAAACAAGGCCTGGTAATTGATAGCGTTTGCCCAATACGCCCAGGAATGACCACCCGGCCTCACCGTGTAATCGTGCGGAATACGCCTTAAAAGCAATTGCTTGTGCAATTCCTGGTTACCGCTATACATCCCATCGTCGTAACCGCAATCAACAATCAAAGTAAGTGCATTTGGTTTTAAAAGATACAAAAGGCTCGCCACGCAGTGTTTTTCCCATACCTCCGGATGCTCGGCATATTTCCCTATCACCTGTTCAATACCATAGCTATCCGCAAACTGGCGTATATCCACTACACCGCTCATACTCCCGGCTGCACCGAAAATATCCTGATGTTTAAATGAAAGGAACAAAGCGCCATGCCCGCCCATACTAAGGCCGGTTATTGCCCTCCCCGTTCTTCGGGCAATGGTAGCATAATGCTTGTCTACATACGTAACCAGTTCTGTAGCGATATAAGTTTCATACATCCATTCTTTGTTCTCGGTGCTATCAAAATACCAGCCCGCAAAATTACCATCGGGGCAGACAATGATCATTTGATAGGTATCGGCAAGTTTGGCTATAGCCGGCACTTTTTTTATCCAGTCGCTGTAATTACCGCTAAAGCCGTGAAGCAGGTACAACGCCGGATACTTGTTTGACGCTGAATAACCTGCGGGCTTTATAATAACTGCCTTAATGTCTTTTTTCATGGCTGCGCTATGCGTAAGCACTGTGTCAACGGTTGCAGCGTCAGCCTTTAAGCAACCAAAACCCACCACCAATAAAAGAACTAGAAATATTATTTTATGAATATTCATTATAAGATGATGCTATTTTGATGAAATGATTTGAACTTGGTGAGTTTGGGGTTTATTGATAGCATAAATTTGATCGGTTAAAACATCGATCTCTTTTTGCCATGCGTTCCGCACATTTTTGTAGCGAGCGCGGGTGTAATTATCCTTGTTACCATTGACAAAAATGTTTACCGGGGCGTACTTTTTTACCGAATCCATGGCAGCGTTGCCGTCTTTAAACAACATACCTTTGTCTTTTAAAAAATCGTATTCCATCCACATATAATTTCGCAAACGGCGCTCAATATCCCAGCGTTCTTCGTTCAGCTCACGGATCTGTATAGCTTGTTGATATTGTGGTGTTGCCGTGATAGCGGCGAGGTTTATGCCTTTGGCAAACTCAGCAGCCGACCAGTTACCCATTTTTTCGCCATCTATCAACAGATCATATCGGCCGTCGGCCAGGTTTTTCAGGGTAAGCATTTCTTGGTTAAATTCGTTCATAAAAGGAATGAGTTTAAGCGCTTCAGATTGCTTTTTGATATTGCCCCAGCCGCGCGGTATGGTATCTAACGGATAAGGTAAAGACTTGGCGAGATAATTAAAAGATATCGATTTAGCATTCGCCGCTAATTTTGAGATCACACAATTCTCTGCTTTAGCTACTGTTTTCTTAGCAGCATCTATACTTATATCTGCAACTTCCTTGTTGGCCAGGCCTTGCGTTTTAAGGAACAGATAAGCCATCACCAGGTGACCATTGTTATCCGGGTGGATACGGTCTGAGGGTGTTAAACTGAAAGTGCTGTCTTTTGCCTGTTCACGTTTATTGATTGCATCCATCGGATGATAAAAATCGACAAAGTCCCATCCATTATTTTTGGCAGATTCTTCCTGATGTGCTATTACTTTGGCAAGCGCGTCACTTTTATGCGGGTAAAGGTTTTTCTTGGTAAACTTGGTCGTCTCGTCATACGGCGAACCACCGATTAATATTTTGCGGATCTCTGTATGCTTTTTTAATTTATCCACCAATGCTGCATATGTTTTATAGCTGTTTACCAAACGTTTATCAATAAAATCCTGCGCATCCGCACGGTACCATTCAAAATACCCGGTATCATTCATGCCCCAGGTAAGGGTGAGCACGTTGGGCTTACGTGCAAGCGCATCGGCATCCATACGATAGGCGATCTGATTAATATCGTCGCCGCCAATCCCAACATTATAGCAAGTAATGCGCTGGTTTGGAAAATGCGTCATGTAATACAGCCAGATGTACGAGTGATAATGGCCGCCGTCTGTTATACTGTTTCCTACGAAGGCAATCCTATCTCCGGCTTTAAAAGGTGAGATCTTTTGGGCATAAACGCCTGTACTTAAACCGATCCCGATAAGTAACGAGTAAATTTTCTTTGTCATTTTAGTTTGTTCCCCAAGCTGTGTTTGGCTGGTTACCCATAATGAGTTCAAGTGTACCGCCTGCAGCTATGTCCTTATAATCTATAAAACATTTATTATAATCATGACCATTAAGCTTCGCGCTCTGGATATAGATATTCGCTGCCGAATTATTTTTGGCGATGATCGTGAATGCCTGTCCGCGCGCATAAACGTGGTCGAGTTTTAATGTGATCCGGTTAAACACCGGGCTGGTAATCTCTTGGCGGGTATCACCAAGACAAACCGGGTGCAGGCCAGCAGCAGCCAAAACATACCAGGCCGACATTTGTCCAACATCCTCGTTACCAACCAACCCTTCCACCGAGTTTTTATATGCACGCCGGCAAATCTCGCGTGTCCATTTCTGGGTAAGCCAGGGTTGCCCCAAACGGTTGTAAAGAAAAGGAACATGGTGCACCGGTTCGTTAGCGTGGTTGTAATAATCATTCCACATCATATTGTCGGGCGTTTTGGCAAACAAGTTGTTAAGGTCGGCAATTACTTTAGCCTTTCCGCCCATCAAACCCACCATACCGGCCACATCGTGAGGAACAAACCAGCCCTGCTGATAAGGGTTGGTCTCAAATGTGCCGTACCACTGTGTCATTCTGCCCGAGTCGGGCCAGGCAACCCAATTGCCGTTCTCATCCTTAGGACGAAACCATTCTTTATCTTTATCAAAAATATTCTTGTATGATAAACTTCGCGCAGTGTATCTTTTCTCATCTGCCGGATGGCCGAGCGAATGGGCCATACGCGCAACGCACCATTCGTTATAGGCGTACTCTAAAGTTTGGGCGATAGATCCGGGGGCGAAACCTTTATTGCCATTCCCAAATTTCTCTACCGAGCCTTTCGCTAATTTATAGGCTTCTTTTACATCATATCGTCGAATGCCTTTTGCATAAGCATCGGTTAATACAGAAGTCATGGGGTTGCCCAACATACAACCTGTGTAGGCATTCAACAGCTCCCACCGCTCAAAATAGTCCTTCTTCTTTTGCTGCGCGAGGGTCACCATTGAGTTCACCAGATCATTCACCAGGGATGGATTGATAATGGTTTGAGGAGGTATCTGGCTGCGGAACACATCCCACCCGCTAAAGATGGTACGTTTCTTAAATAAAGTGGTTTGGTGGGGTTTTACATCGCCGCCGGGGTATTTGTTATCCACATCACTGATTATCCGCGGATCTATCATGGTATGATAAAGCGCAGTGTAAAACACTGTTTTTTGTTCAGGTGTGCCGCCTGTTACCTGAACTTTGGCTAAAGCATTATTCCACAGGCCAACGGCGCGCTGGTGGACAGCATCGAAATCCCAATCCCTGATCTCGGCCAACAAGTTGGCCTTCGCGCCGGAAATACTTACGAACGAAATACCGGACTTCATCAGTACTACTTCACCTGCTTTAGTAGCAAACTTTGTGTAAAACCCAAGATGCTTACCTTGCTTTTCTTTGATGTTTGGCAGTACGTCTGCTTCGGCAACTGCTTCCTGGTACCGGTCACTGCCTACTTCTTCGCGCTTGCGCACCCAATTATCTGGAATATTAGCGGCCCAAACACCGAAGTTTTTAAGCGGCTTACTGAATTTAGCATAGAAATAAACCATATAATCGGCATGGCCATCGCCATTGCCCCATCCTCCACCATCAGGTGTACACTTTATCCATCCTTGTATTGTATACTTATCAACCACTTTCACGTATTGCGTAGTGGAGGTACCGCCTACTCTTCTGGCAAGATCAATTTGAATACGTGACGAATTATTCTGCGGAAAAGTAAAACGAAGAATTCCGCTATGTGGCGCAGCCGTCATTTCTGCTTTGATGCCGTAGTCGGTAAGCTGGGCACTATAGTACCCTGCTGAAGCATTTTCAGTATCCTTATTATACAACGAACGGTAACCGCCCTCGGGATGGTCAAGCGTTCCTGCTCTTGTTTTGAGTTTGCCGGTGGTTGGCATCACTAAAAAATTACCCAGGTCACCAAACCAGCCTATCCCGCTCATTTGCGTAAAGGCAAATCCTTCGATACTCTTGTGCTCATAACTGTAACCTGAGCCATTATCACCGCCGGTAATGGTGTTAGGGCTAACCTGTACCATACCATACGGGGTAGTTGCTCCGGGAAATGTTTTGCCAAGCCCGTGATAAACGCCTGCATCAGCTGTGCTCGTACTTGCTCCGATGAACGGATTCACATACGAGCTTAAATCCTGCGCCTGAGCAAACGCCCCCCCAGCAGTAGCCGCCAAAAAAAGTCCTAAGACTGTCTTCCTGAAAAAGTAAAACATGGTTTATTTATTGTAATTACTATTTAGGCCACTTTAGGCTGAAGATTTGCCGGAGGTGGAGATAATTTTACATCATATCTCCGCCTAAAATAAATAAAAAAATCGATTTAGCAAATTGATATCATTTTTTCCAGTTCAAGTTAAATCCCGCCGACGCAGGCAATAAATTAACAATTCTTCTTGCTAAAGGAAGTCCGGAAAATAGTAGAGATCCGCTCATGCCTGCTATATAATTTACCTATCAAAGATTGAAGCGAGCAATCAGAGGCGATATACTATGCTGAAAGTTTTCCATTACGGCACATGAAAATTACAATCGTCTTCATATTGACACAGAATTGCATCCTGCCTTTATACTACAAAAGAATTAGTTTAGGAATCGAATTTGACAGACAAACTTTAAAATAGGCTGCATGCAGACTCAGATATCATCAATGATATTTACTACCCTGTCCTCTTTAAATGCGGTGAAACGTCAGCAAACATTTACGCGTTCGGTAAAAACAGTGTCCCAGTCCGCAAGTTGTGCGATGATCGGAATCAATGCCTGCCCTTTCTCCGTCAATGAATATTCAACACGCGGCGGAAGTTCTTTAAATTCCTGGCGCATGACCACGCCATCTTCTTCGAGTTCTTTCAAAGAGGAGGTTAAATCCTTCCTGGATCAAACCTACAGCTAAAGAGAGCTGACCGAAACGGGCGGTCCTGTCCCGCAAGGCCCAGATCAGAATGGGCTTCCATTTTATGCCAATGATTGCCATCGAGCGATGGATCGGGCAGTCGCTGTATTAAAATACTTTATTTTTCATTTTGGTTACCTTAAGGTTACTACTACGAGGTAATGATAGGTACAAATGTAGACTAATGACGGTTTCTTTGCGTAACAAAATTAAAATTGAAAAATAAGATTACAATGGCACAAAAAGAGTCAGTAGAAATTATCTACCAAACAACCAAACCCGGAACGATGAAACAAGCATCCATATCAAAATATGGAGGACCCGATGTTTTTGAGATACAGGAAATAGAAATACCGGAACCGAAAAATGACGAGATCCTCGTTGAAATCAAGGCGGCTGGGGTGAATTGGGCCGATGCGATGCGCAGGGCCGGTACCTACTTCGAGCATGAACCCTTTCCCTATGTGCTCGGCGCTGAGGCAGCCGGTGTGATCGTAGAAGTTGGCCCGGATGTAAAGAATTACAACAAAGGTGACCGGGTGCTGGGCTTTGTAGGGATCGGTGCTTATGCGCAATATATTGCCAAAACCGAATCGGCCTTTTCTCCGCTTCCTGATGGCGTCTCATTTGCCGAAAGCACTGCACTGTTGGCACAGGGACTTAGCGGCTACCTGTTGCTGACAGATGTAGCGAAGAGCGAAGGCAAGACGATCCTTATTAGGAAAACCAGTGAAATAGCAACCAAAATCTATTAGCCAAACTACTTCCTGTTCTCTGATCTTTTCTGGTTTACGGGATACTGGGAAATTTTGCACATTTCAGATTGTCAATTGACCAAATCCATTTATTCAACATTTTCGGATTAATTTTAATTTCTGGTTAATTGACTAAATATCGGTTCTTTAGACGATCGTGTCCTACTCGTTGCGAGAATGTGGGAAATGCACTATGCAACATATAACCACAATTGATGTGAAACCGGGATCAACCGTTAAAAACGAATAAACTTAAAAAGTCTTTATGCGTAGTACTGAAGCAAACGCCAGGTTAGTGGAATCACCGAGGCGCAGGTTCAAGTCAAAGCCATGGATTTTTTATCTAAATTATACATTTTCACCAATCTTCTGATAGCAGCAGATAATCACCGCCAGAGTCAGGATCCACTTTTCAGAAGTTTTGGAGAACTTATTCAAATCGTAGGGCCAGATGCAGCTAACCGTAACGGAAAGCTGATTTTTGTCGGAAACGCGGACATGGACGCCAGGTTGCTCGTCAAAATTCTCTGGAATGATGCTATGTACAATTACCAGGACTATATTAAAGACCTGCCTCGTACGCGCAACACTACTTTCAAAGCGAAATTTTGCATGAATTAAATTTTGTCACGTTCCATATCAGTGATATTAGGTAATATTTAAGTATCAAGGCCAGACAATTCGCCTTGCTGGACTTTATGCGGTGAAAGATTTACAGATTCTCATGGAAACGATATCCCTGGCTTATTCCTGATCAAAGCGGTTCGCAATAATTCCGAATACACAACGCTTGCAGGCGTTAAAGATTGGGAAACGACATAGGGAATGGCCATTTTTGACTTGTGTCAGACGATTATTTACGATGATTGTGTATTTAAAGATTAGTTTTCCGGAATAGAGTTGCCTAAAGAAATGGTAATAGACAGGGGTAAAAAATTACAGACTTGCCGCTTATGGTTCGTTCTCATATTCAGGTGCTTGAGCATAATGGCGAGAATAACAGGACTTACATCAGTTTCAAGGATCGATTAATGAGCTAAAGCTATTACTCGAGGCGGCTGGTTAGCAAACACCAATTTAAGTTCTAGCAAATGAATATGTCTACTCCGCCATAGAAGACAGAAATAAATTTGAAGTAAGCTTATTTGCCCAACTGGTGTATTCAATTTTCCACTTTATAATGCCGTAGTTGCTTTCCTGCCAGCTTTTGTATGGTTCATCAAAAAGTTCGTATACAATTGCAACTTTCACCTGCGAATTGGCTTTACACTTAGCCGTAAAGCTTTTAATGAAGTTTTGCTGATCAGTTTCATTAGTGGTACTGGTCGATTTATACCGGAAATTGTACTCCGTAAACCAAATTCCTTTAGTTGGTAAAAGACTGGCAAGCTTTTTTGTAATGTCTGTTATATAATATGGCGCTTTAGCTGCAGCACCTTCCATATCTGCATACCAGTTGGACCCAATACGGTCAACCCTGACACCGTAACTTTCGCACATTTTTAAAAAGCCGTAGTGCAGCCACCCCGCGCTAATAATGGTTTTAGCATCTGAATCCTTTGACTTGATGCCGTCATCCATGCCTTTCAAGTATGCGGCTGTCCGCTTGAATTTTGAAGCATTGTAATCGCTTGACGACTGACCGGTAGTATTTGAATAAAGCAAAGGTAATTCAAGATCGTTCCCCAAGTTATAATAGATAAAATAGTTCCTGTATTTCGCAGCGAAATTGGCGCCAAGCGTCTTACCTAGGGTATAGTTTTCGGACTCGGATTTATTAAAGTCGAGCGTTCTCAGGTAAACCATAGGCAATAATCTGATACCAGCGGCACTTGCTGCAGAATGAAGCTCATCTAATGCTTTTGAGGCAGATGCGGTTCCATCGGACATCGTAGATACATTTATCCGATAATAAGCCATTCCTCTGTCTTTAAGCATTTTGATCTGATCTTTCCATGGAACATTCAAATAGGGGGCATCACCTAAATGGCCATTAATACCTAATTTGAGCGTACTTCCGGATAACATTGCTGATGCGGCAGTTAATGTTACGTTCGAAGAAAAAGAAGAATCAGAGAATGATGGTGTTTTAATGGGCTCTGTAAGCAAATCTTTTTTACACGAAGAAAATAGTACGGTAAAAATAACAAGGGAGCAAATTGCTTTGGGTTGCAATAGTAAATTCATGGTTAATCAATAGTTTGAGTTAATAGTTATCGGGGAAACGAGCTTTTTTAAAGCTTTATTATAAATCAAGTTTTATGTTGCTTTATTTCTAATTTTTCACGCATTTGGGTCGCGTTTTTTCAACTACTAGTTCGTTTTAATAAATACCAGCACTATTTCCGTTAAGGTAATTTGCCTTACTGACGGCCAGGATGCACAAAAAGATATTGTTTAAAGAAAAGGTCGAAGACTATGAGCCGTCTAAAGAAGAAACGAAGACTGATCAGGAAGATGCGATATTATCCAAAGTGAATAGACGATTGTTAAGCACTGAGAAGTGTCGACCAAGATCACCTTTACTCGCACGAGCTGAAAATTTTATATGGATTCAGTGGTCTTTTTTTGGTGTGTTTTATCCACGAATACTCAAAAAGTTTTCTATATGTCTTAAGTTGTTTTCAGGGGTTATCAAAGTTTGTATTTGAGTATTCTTTGCAATCTTGATTGCTTACCGCTGCAACTTAGACAAATCACTGCTTGTGCTAAACCAACTGCAAAAGAGCCATCCAAATTTGGATAGCTCTTTATTTTGTTGATCAGTATAAACGTTACTATTTGCCCAGGTTAGGGTCTTTTTGCACTTCGGCTAATGGTATCGGCCAAAGCAGGTCCTTTTCAGTAAAGGCGCGCTGGTGCATGGGAGCTTTATAACCGATCAGGTTTACCATCGTATTGTTCGCTACGTCAAAGGCTTTACGCGTGCGCATCATATCAAACCAGGTCTGGAACTCAAATGCAAGTTCCCAGTAGCGCTCCTTCTGCACGTTATCAAGTGTAACACTTGCCGCCGCCGTACCGGATGGGAATGCACGCTGGTGTACTTGGTTATAAGCCGATAATGCCGTAGCATCTGAAGTGCTGCCGCCATCTAAGCTGGCCTTAGCCTCAGCGCATAGCAACAACACATCTGAATATTTAATAAGCGGAAAGTTTGAACCGTCGCGCCCGCTTATCTCCGCCTGGTCATTCCAGTATTTGTAAATGTACGGCATGGGGAAGGTGATGGTCTTTGACGGGTCGCTGTACTGCGTATGTTTGGTGTAATAAAAATTCTGCTCGACCACGCGCTGGTCGTCGGTTTGGTACGAGTCATAGAAAGCCTTTGCAGGAGCCATGGCACCGCTGTAAGATGGCTGGATGCTGATCGGTAATTCGGGGTAAGGCATCATGGTAAAGTGCATAATGTTTGGCACTGTTGCTTCGTCATGCTGGATCATGAAAATATGCTCGCCCGTGTTATAATTGGTGGGGTTGCGCAGATCCGCATAGTTTGCGAAAATACTGAACTGACCGCTGGCGATCACTTCTTTAGCCGCGTCATATGCCTTTTGGAAATACTCGTTGCCCTTGTTCAACGGGTAGCCAGCCATGGTGATGTAAACCTTCGCCAGTAATGATTTGATGGCCCCTTTAGATACGTGCCCTGTTTTATCCGTCCATTGCAGGCCGGCTTTATCGGCAGTGGTCAAATCGCTTACTATCTGGTTGTAGATATCTTCAACAGGAGCTTTCTCCAGTTGGGTATTATTCAGATCGGTAGTAGCCGTTATTTTTAGCGGAACGCTGCCATAAAGCCTAACCAGGTTAAAATAATAGTAAGCTCTTAAGAAGTATGCTTCGGCCAAAAAGTTATCTCTTTGGGTAGCATTCACCACTTCGGTTTTTGATACGTTGGCTATGATGCTGTTGCAGTTCTCGATAGGATAGTATGATGCCGTCCAAAAAGTTTGCAGGGCGCCGTTTGCCTGATCGATGCCGCCTAAGAGGATAAACTGATCGTCTTCGTTACCGCTTGGCCTTGGGCGCTGGGTGTAGCCCGTTATGTAATCCAAACTAAAAACCGAACTTACCGCCACACCGATGCCGGTAGCAAAAGGTGCATTAAGGCCCTGGTAGGCGCCGTTAACCGCAGCACGGATCTGATCGGGTGTGTTGTAGTAATTATCGGGAGTGAGTAAACCATTAGGTTTCTCCTCAAGGAATTTTTTACAGGATGTGCCGGCAAGTATCATTAACAATACCGGTATTAGTATTTTTTTCATGGCAGCTGATTTAGAAGTTGGCATTAAGATTAATGGAAATAGTGCGTGGCTTAGGGTATTGGTAAACATCTACACCCTGGTTAAGCGATGCATCAAAGGAAGTGGTCTCCGGGTCGTAACCCTTGTACTTGGTGAACAGGAAAGCATTCTCCACATTAACACCCACTGATAAATTAGTGAGCTTGATTTTCTGCAGCAGATCTTTCTTAAAGCGATAAGTTAAAGCAATGTTGCGCACCCGCAGGAATGAGCCATCCTCAATATAATGGCTGTCGCCTACCTCATTATCGGATACGGCATCGCCCGGTAAACGAACCTGCGCGTTCTGCGAGTTTTGGTTGGTCGGCGTGTAGGCATTCAGGATTTCCTTGTAACTATTTACATTGATGGTAGGCCCCGTCATGATAAAGCGGGTAAGGTTAAGCAGCTTGTTGCCATACATACCCTGCAGGTCTACATAAAGCGACAGGTTTTTGTACGTTAGGGTATTGGTGAAGTTGGCTTCCCATTTTGGCATGGCATTACCCAGATCGGTGCGGTCGCCGGCATCTTTTACGCCGTTGCCGTTAAGGTCGGCATAACGTACATCGCCGGGTTTTCGGCCAAATTTAGCGGCTTCCGCAGCTTGCGCTTCTGTCCATACCCCTTCGCGCACATAACCAAAATACTCGTTGAGCGGACCACCCTCGATGATGCGGCCACCCCAGGTGTAGACGATATCATGGTTGATATTAAGCACCTTTGAGCGGTTAAGGGAGAAGTTAAAGCCCGAGCTCCATTTGAAATCGCTGCTTACGATGTTCTGCGTATTCAGCGTTAGCTCAAAACCGCGGTTACGGATAGAACCCAGGTTTTTATAGGCACCCGCGTAGCCCGAAGTTGCTGGCTGCTGCACAAAATAGATCAGGTCTTTGGTTACCTTGTCATAGTAATCAGCACTCAGATCGATACGACCGTTAAAAAAGCTCATATCGAAACCCAGGTCTAACTGCTGGGCCTTTTCCCATTTCAGATCGGGGTTACCAAAACTTGCCAGCGTTACTGCCGCTGCTTTTTGCTGGTTAAATATAGATTGCGAAGCATTGTAAAGCGATATGGTCGGATAATTACCGATCTCCTGGTTGCCCACCAAACCAAAGCTTCCGCGTAGTTTCAGGTCGCTGATTACGGATAACAGCGGCTCAAAGAATTTCTCTTTCGATACGCGCCAGCCGGCATTGAATGACGGGAAATAACCGTACAGATTGCCGCCGCGAAACTTAGAACTACCATCCGCCCTGAAAGATGCGCCGAACAGGTAACGGCCATCATAATCATAGTTCACACGGGTGTAGAACGAGTTAAGCTGGTTCTCGATCTGTGATGATGAAGGTGTTTCTATCACTGTACCTGCACCAAGGTTGTAATAGCTAAAATTATTATCAAAGAAGTTCTCAGATCCGGCCTTGGTCAGTGAGGTGACGTAGTCATACCAGCTGGCGCCCAATACGGCTGTTAAGTGGTGCCTGCCAAAAGTGTTATCGTATGAAAAGTAATCTTCGTTGCTCCATACTGAATTAAGGATATTGGTGCGTTGCGCCACGCCCCCTTGTTGCTGCGATACACCGAACACATCATTGCCCGAAAAGTAATTCTCGTAATTGCTCCCCAGCTGACCGCTGAAAGAAGTGACGAAGTTGAGGTTTTTGGTCAGGTGAAAAGTACCCACAAAATTGCCCAGCGTGGTCATGCGGCCGGTAATATCCTTAACGCTGTTGAGCAGTTTAACAGGGTTCTCGGAGTCTTCGGCACCCGGGTAATCGCCTTTGCGGGAGTAGGTGCCATCAGCGTACCTGACCGGTAAAAACGGAAGAAACTCGTACATCTCACGCACCGCATTTAAGCCCAGCGTATTGATGTCTACATTGTTTGACTGGTAGCCGCCTGCATTTAAGCTGGCCTTAATGTTTAACCACGGCCTTACATCCCAGCCAATGTTGATGTAGCCGTTAAGTTGTTTGGCGTAGCTGTTAAGCATGATACCCTGGTTGTCTTTATAAGAGATATTGGCCAGTACAGTAAAGTCGTCCTTACCGCCGGTAAAGGTTAACGAGTGCTGATGTGATACAGCTAACTGGGTAGCTTCTTTTTGCCAGTCGGTATTGTAAATAGGCGAGCCATCGGGGTTAAACAACTCCTGCTTGCGGGTGAAGTTGTTACTGGGGTCAAGGTGGGGGGCAAGCCGGCCGGGTACATATTCATACTCGCGTTTGTAAAGTTCCAATGCACCTTTGGCATCCAGTAAGGGTATCTCGCGCTGTAACGAGCCAAAGCTTATGGTATTATTAAAGGCGATATCAGAGCTGTTTTTTTTACCGGTTTTGGTCGTGATCACAATTACACCATTCGCCCCGCGCGAACCGTAGATGGCGGTGGCACCCGCATCCTTCAATATATCTACCGATGCCACGATGTTAGGGTCGATGGCATTTGGGTCAGCGCCTACCACACCGTCAATAACGTAAAGCGGCGAGTTGGATGAGTTGATAGAACCGGTTCCGCGGATCTTAATCGCCGGATTACCGCCCGGTTTCCCGGAATTGGTCATCACGTTAACACCAGCCGCTTTACCCGCCAGGCCTTGGGTTACATTGATAGTGGTAGGCCGCTCTGTGAGGGCATCACCTTTAACCGAACTTACCGATGTGATGAGGTTAGCTTTTTTTGATGTACCATAACCCACTACAACCACCTCGCTAAGTGATTTGCTGGCCGGTTTAAGCTGCACTTTGATTTCGGTGTCCGAAGCCTTAACTTCCATGTTATCATAACCCGTAAAACTGATAACGAGGGTGGCATTAAGATCAGGCGCATCGATAGAGAAATGGCCGTTAACATCAGTAACCACCGCCAGTTGTGTATCCTTTATGCGGATGGTTGCGCCGGGAAGCGGCAGATTGTTCTCGTCGGTAACGATACCTTTAACGGTTACGGCTGCCATTCGGGTTTTAACAACCGGCATGGACTTTAAAAAATGATGTTCAGTAGCTGAACTTTGATTTGCATTGACAAGGCAGGCAACAAGTAAGCCCCCGCAATACAAATTTCGGAGTTTAAAACAAACACCTGATTGCTGAGAAAGGTGGTTTTTCATAAAAAATAATTGGCTCATAAATCGATTTAGCAAGTGAATAAAAAATTTTTGAAAGTTTATTTTTAATTTTAAATCGATTTAGCAAATGTAAGTAATAAAATAACTTCCAATATCTTAATATGGTTTATTTTCTGTATTAAATGCTACTGCCACGGTAATCGAGCAACATAACGTTTTATCGTCCCCTATGATTGAGCAATGATACTTACTTTGATTTCGGCAGGTGAGTATGCATAATATCCGCATAACCAGCGTCGTGAAACCAGGAATCCTACTGCTTAAACGCAGCTTGAAGACCCTGCAGGAGCTCCACTATGAAACGTGGACGTTTTTGGGCTGGTGTCGTAAAGTCACTTTATGAGGAGCGCTCATGTTTGGTCCAGATTAGTTTGGAGACATCATAACCTAAAGCCTGTGCCTGCTTTAGATAAGCAGTTTGAATATCTGCAGGAATTGTTTTTTCACGGGAGAGTAGCCATAAGTAATTCAGGTTATTTCCTGCCACCATGGCGTAACGGTATCCGGAATCAATAGCTATAACGTTATATCCGGCATAGAACGGCCCGAAGAATGATACCTTCAGCCGGCCAGTTCTCGGATCTTTAACCGACTTCGCTTTCCCGATGCTTTCTTTCCATTTACCTTTAACGAAGTCGTAACCTTTGTTATACACCCGGATCGAACCGTCCGGGTTTAACGTATAGGTCGCGCTGACGTCGGATAGGTTCTTTTCGAATTTAAAATCATAACGCGCGATCTCATACCAGGTACCTAAGTAGCGCTTTTGCGCAAAAGGTTTAACAGGTGTTGCGCCTTTCGGAATGGACACACTGGATTGTAACAGGATCGCGATAGCGCCGGCTGTCAAACCTGTCGTTAACCCAATTTGCCAGTTTTTGATCTTCATATGAATGGAACGGTTAAGGCATCATCTTGTTTTCAGGTCGGCTTCTCTCCATAATCGGACAATGTTATCCTAGTTACTGGACCGATACCCGATCTGATCCAATCGCCGGCCGCTGGCATGAAATTTCGATAGTACACAATATCAAACCAAATGTTATGAAAGCTAATATCAAAACATCCGTATTATTAAAAGCCATCGACCTGCAGTTGATGAACCTATTAAAAGAAGAACTTAGACTCCAACGAGCCAAGGCGGCTCAGAAAAAAGCGGCCTAATCATTCTTTAAAAAACGGATAGTAATAGTGACCAGTGAAGATGGAACCGATGGGTTGTGGCGGAAAAAAAATTCTGATCGTCGATGACAATGATGATGTCCGTTTTGTGATCCGGATGATTCTGTACGATGAAGGCTACGCTGTAGTGAGCTCAGCTGAGGGCACGACGTTGTAAAAACCGTGGATCAGATACATTCCGATGTGATCCTCTTTGATGTAATGCTTTGGGGATATGATGGCAGGGACATTTGGAAGGGACTGATGTCGCATGCCGAGACCATGAGCATCCCCGTAATTATCATTTCTGCCACGCATGGCAGACATACCATGCATGAAAAAATGTGCGAGGCCAATGATTATATCAATAAACCATTTGATATTACGGAGCTGATCGACAAAGTCAGGCATTACTCCGTTGCTGCATGATGGGTTTCTAAGCTGCTGACCGTTAAACGATCCCAGCAGTCATCATTGCTGATCAATAGGCTGGCTGGTGCTATGATCTTAAATGTATAATGGTTGCGAATCAGCACCAAATTAAAGTGAAGGATAACAAATTACATGCGTGCTGTTAGGACACTTCATGCAAACTCCTTTATGGTCGGATTTTCTGCCGGACCGAAGATTATGTTAGAGAGACATTTCAGCCTGATTGCTAAAAGATCGATGCTCAATATAGCGGCCGTGCTGGTCTTCAGACTTGCTCCGCAGCCCGCGCCGGCGTTTTCTGAATTTTACCGCAGGGCGACAGGATCGCTACACTGTGACAGCTTGCTAGCCTGGCAAGTCGTATGATACCGCGTTTGAAAAGCATCCGTTTCGCGGATCGGTATTACTCGTATTTTAGCTCCTGCAGGCAAATTCCTTCAGGCTGCGCTTCCGTTAACCAGCGAAGCAAGTTACTAATCCGGCAATTGATGCCATTAAATATTTACAGCTATTTCACTTTGTTTTAGCCGCCAGCCATAAAAAAGCGAACCGATAATCAGTGCAGCGGAAACGTAGAAGATTACAGGAAGCGACAGCAGTGCTGCAGCGCTGGCCAGCAGTGGTCCGATAGTCTGGCCGATAGCGGCGTAGGATTGATTTACACCCATGACCAGCCCGCGTTCTTTTTCATCCATCCTGTCGGCAATGATCGCATTCAGCATCGGGTTGCGTAGCCCGTTGAATAAGCCGTAGATACCAATCCCAATCGCAAAGCCAACTATAGCCGTCGCCAGGCCGCACCAAACCATCGAAGCACTGCAAATCACCGTGCTTATAAGTAATATCCAGGATTTATTACTGACGAGCTTACTGATCCAAGGAACCAGTAATTGCATTAAAATGCCGCTTAACCCGAAGCCTGCATAAAACAGACCAGTTTGAACGGGTGTCAATCTCAACTGTTCCGCGCAAAAGGTCTGAAATCCAATCAGCATGGTAAATTGTGCTGTCGTCAACAAAAACCCCATAAAGATCGAAGCACCGATCGCCGGAATTTTCAGTACGCTGATCAGCGGACTAAAATCGAACAACTTGGTATTCTGATTGTCTTTCCTCGTTTTATCGGAACTGGTTTCCGTTAAAAAGACCATGGCGAAAACCATCCCCAGCAAAGCCATCGCGGCTGCAAAAAAGAAAGGCACCCTCTCGCCGAGCTTACTGAGCAATCCGCCGATAGCCGGGCCTATCACGTAACCAAAGCCAAATGCCGAACCCAATAACCCAAAGTTCTTGGCTCTTTCCTTAGCGGTAGACATATCCGAAACCATCGCCTGCGCGACCGAAATATTGGCGCCGGTGATCCCGTCTACAATTCGCGCGATAAATAAAAACAGGAGGCTATTGGCCAGCCCGAAAAGGATAAAGGATAAGCAACTGCCGAGCAGGCTTAAGGCCATGATCCATTTACGGCCTATCCGGTCGGATAAGGCTCCCATTACCGGCGTAGCGAAAAATTGTGCAATGGAAAAAGATGCAGTAAGCATGCCAATCGTTTCTTTATTAACACCGAACTTTTTACCATAAGACAGGAGGAGGGGAATAATGATGCCGAAGCCCATCGAGTTGATGACTGCAATAAACAACAGCACCCATAACGCTTTGCCGACCTTCATGCAAAGGCTGATTAAGGCTGTACCGGGCTTACCGGTTTGATGGAAATCACGCTGTCTACTACAAAAACACTCACCCCGCGCCAGGGCAGGGTGTGCAAATATTCTTTATAGTGCAGTTCGAGGAAGGCGCCTGCATTTTTATTAAGTATATCAGCCACATGTGCGTCCGTTACTGAGAACATAAATTCATTGGATTGGATAGCGCCCTGGGCCGGTGTCCGGATGCCGCTTTGGATCAAACGCCCCTCGTAGGTTTTGAACATGTAGCCTTTATGGACAAAATAGTTCATCGTTCCAGCCTTGGTGCCGTCGCCGAATACAAATTCATAACGGTAATAATAGACACCGATGAAGATAACCATCAGCGCCAAGACGGCTATCCACAGAATCTTTTTGAATTTATTTCGCTTTTCCATAACCTTTAAACAAAGGCCTGGCGATAATGTAAGCGCCTATCGTATTTATTTTTTATAGTCTATCCATTACAGCTTGCTGCTGTCAAAGCCAAATTACGCCGCCTTTTGCAGAAGGAGCTGTTTCATCTCTTCGTAATGCTACTATCGCGGGGTAAACGCCACAGAGAGCTCATCCCGCTTCCTAAAACTAAGCTTAACGATGATCTTCATCAATATTCTAGACATTGTAGTACAGGTAGATTAGCAGGAATAAGCAACAAACACGAGGTACCAAAACATGTAGTAAGTTGGAACTCGCTTGTCGATTTCATCCTTTAGGTAAGAAAACTTGATAGCATAATCAACTGGTTTGCGCACCACAAAATCGAACTCGGCGTTGTCAGCAATTACTTAAGAGCCTCCGCATCCGGCCGCCGTAAGGGAAGCATTGCAACTCTAATTTCCCACAAGACAGGTAAGATTTAAATCGGTTGAACTTAGAAATCTAATACAGAATCAATTGCGTTATCTCCTTTCTTGAAGGAAAAATTGGATTGATATATCATTGTTGTTAGAATACTTTCATGTCGATAAAGCTTTTGCAGAACCTTTGGGTGAATTTCCTTCTCCTCTGCACGCTGGGCAAAAGCATGTCGGGCTTTGTGTTGTGAGGCATTTTTGTTACTGCCTATCATTTCCATAATATTACGCATCGCTTTGTTTAACCTACTAATGGCATATGATATTTTTCGTCTTAATTCGTAGCGGTCATTCAGGCTGGTTAGATTTTGCAATAGCGGAAAGACAAGATTATGCGGATTATTCACTTTGTCATTACAGCTTTTTCTATACTGCTCAATAATTTTTTTAGCCTTCTCGGGGACTTTAACAGAACCATGTTCGCCATTTTTTGACATCTGATAGTATAGCCTGCCGTTTTGAAAATCCGTCCATTTAAGTAATAGACAATCTGTTACCCTCATACCGGCAAAATAGAATTCAGTCAGCCAGATATTACGCGCATCTTGCATTATCGGTGAATGCTCAGAAAGATCAAGCTCTTCTATTCGTTTGATTTCCCATTCTTCAGGACCAATTTTTGACGCGCCCTGAAACTTAATAGATATTTTTCCCCGACCTCCGAAAGGATAAAGATCTGCTGAAATGGCCTTATCTGCTATAGCCCGATTAAAAATGGTTCGTACGCTGATAAGGTGATCGTTTATTGTCCGATCAGTAATATACTGGACAGGCTTAGAAGGATCTTTATAGACTCTTTTGATTTGTTTAAGATATATGATCCAGCCCCTTAGAAACTCAACGGTGATTTCCGAAAAAGTCAAATCTTCATTTTGAGCATAATCCAACAACCGTTTAAAATATAACATATCCGTGTTATAGACCTCATATTTTCCCAATGCGCGCTTTTCCTCTAAGTAGGCTTTCGCAAAACTTCGGAACAACAGTTTAGGATTAGGTGTTGGATTAAAAATTTGCTTGTAAGCCTCTTTGATTTCTGAAGCTACCACGACATTTTGCTCGGTTTCAAGCTGTAGCGCTTTATTCCTGAGTTCGGCTAACCTCTTTGTTAATAAATTAGTAAGCCTTGCGGCATTTGGGTAGGACTTTTTGACTTCTTGTTTTTTTTGCATCCCATAGGTTTCGATCGGGTAAAGTTTGTCCTTCAAAAATGTAGGATGGTTTGCCGTTTTTGTAAATTTTAAATCCGATCGGATATTGTCCGTCCTTATCCGCACGGCTCCAGGTGACGATTTTTGCAGTTGCCATTCGCTTGTTTTTTTAGTGAAAAATTCCATTTTCGCCAAAGGCAAGCTATGATTTTTGTTAACGTATTGTTAACGTTTTTGGTAGTTTCAGCTGGTTTTACATAGTTTTAAAGAACACAAAAACCGCGTTTAAACGCAATTTGAGCACTTTTAAATCTGCGTAAAACCGCATTTCATCTCCTCATAACCCGAAGGTCGTAGGTTCGAGTCCTGCTCCCGCTACCGAAAAATTAAAAAGCCTCTTAGAGAAATCTGAGAGGCTTTTTTGATTGTGGGTGAACATATTTTTCTTATTCAGAAAATTGTAGGATGAATAAGCTAACATCACGATGAACCGTAACACGATCAAACTCCTTTCAATTGTAGCCTATTTGTGCATTATTCTAAAAGGCAGTATGATTGGTTTACCATTTTGCCTTTGGCTCATATTTGCGTTATTCGATTTTGGCGCAATAGATCAACTATTTGCGTTAATTGCAATTGTCGGGCTTGTGGTAATTATTCGTAAACGGAACACCAACCAAGTATTGCCAGATCTTTTATGCTTTCTGGCATTGTGCGTTCCAATCATTAGTCGTCTTGTTTCAGTTCCATTAGAGCTTTTTAATTATTGGGCGTTTATTATACCTTCATTAGTGTTTGTCATATTTTATTTGACCTCTTTGATACTAATTATGTCAGAGAAAGCGAGCGACTAATAGTCGTTGGTTTATCCGGTACCTACAGGCTGAAAAAGAATCAATTCCCACCTGATCGAAGTTTAAAACTTCGATTTAATATATCAAGCATTCTGCTTGTATAGAGTAAAGCCAAGTCGAACACTTGTAATCTGCCAAGACGAAGTTAGGCTATCCTAACTTTGACCAGTATTGTGCATTCAATTTACCACCAAATTAAAAAGCCTCTTAGAGAAATCTGAGAGGCTTTTTGTTTGGAAGATTACTTGTTTCGTGGCTACATTTTGATGCAGCTGTTTTTGTTTTTCAGTTTACACAATATCTTCTTAACTATCATCACCTGTTAAACTTCGCTAAGTTGAACTTTGGGCCGTTTATCGCCTGTACGTGTTACATTATTTGTATTAGGCGTTTGAGGTTTGCGGTTTTTTACCTTCAGATAAATAACAGCCGAAATAACCGAAAGACAAATAAAGAATACATCAATAAACAACAGATCGTATGCTTGTTTTGCAAAGGTTACCCATATCCAGTTGCCACGTATCAATCCATCGACTACAGGCAAGGCCAGGCAAGTTACAGCCGATAACAGGAAACTTTGTCGGTTAACTATTGAGAGGTCTCTCCTGATAAGAAAATAAACGCTTAATACCAGCCAGGTATAAAAGAACCAGTGATAGATAAATGGTTGCCCTGCTGTTTTTGAAACTATAACGGCAATCATGGTTATTGCAGCTACGGGCAACATGGCCATGCTCGATGAAATGAATACATTGGCCGTCCAGAAGTTGAATTTGCGTTTGCGGGCGGCTACGTTGTTCTTATCGCGCGCCACCAGCCATATCAATACGCCGGAGTTAATAACGATACAGCCCATTATACCCAGAACGAAGAACATCACGCGGAGCGGGCGACCACCAAAATCGCCAAAATGCAAGTGGTAAATAAGGCTTTTCACCTTATCCACATAAGTTGCCGAAGCTAATGGCGATTTTTCATAAATTATTTTACCATCGTGCACGCGATAGATCAGTTTGCCTAAACCTGCGTATTGCTGCGTGGTTTGAGGTTTGGCCTGTACAATTACATGCATGTTAGAGTCCTGGTAATTGCGGATGGCTACCGATGTTAGCTCACTATTGTGCCATTTTCCTTCAATCTGCGATACAAAGCCGTTGACATCAAAATCTTTATCCAACGGCTTGTAGCTGTATTTGTATTGCGTAGTATCAGAGTATTCAAGTTCATGGTAAAGCACTTCTGCTTTGCCTTTGTAAAGGAATTGGGTGTAAGGGCTTACCAATAAAAAGTTAGCGATAAGCACCACGCCCGTTACGGCAAATACAAACTGAAAAGGGAAGCCGATAACGCCCAGCGCGGTATGCAGGTCTGTCCACACGGTTTTCCATTTGTTCCATGGCCTGAAAACAAAGAAATTAGATTTGATCTTGTCCCAATGCAATAATAGGCCTGTTAGGAGTGCAAAAACAAATATGAACGATACGATACCCGCTATCAGGTAACCAAACGGTGTACCCAAACGAATAGGCACTTCATTTAACGGTGCCAGAAAATGCAGGCGATAAAAGAACTCGCCCATGGTGTATGAGGTTGTATAATCTGAAGCTTTTTTACTTGCGAAATCATAGGTAAAAAATTCAGAATCATCATTGCCCCTTCTGCCACGGCCTTTGCGCTTGGCCTGTTTTGGATGCCTGCCTTCTTTTGGTTTTTTCTTTAAAGTAGTATCATGCGAAGCCGACATACTTACATAGGCGCCAACCCCACTACGTTGCATATTAAAGTCAAAGTCGCGGCCCTTGAGCTTATGCTTTTTCGATAGCGAATCTATCACAATGGCAAAATCTTTCTTAACCACCTCATTTTGATGATTGGATCGGTTTTGTTGCCATGCGGCGATGTCATCCTTAAAAAAGGCGAACGAGCCCGCAAAGAATATCACATACAACAACCCACAGATAATGATGCCGCTTATGGTATGTGTATGAAAGTAAATATTGTATTTTCTATTATCCATAGCTTATAATGATGGAAGCATATATAGCAGTGCGAACAAAAGGCTTAATGCGGCGTAGCTTGCCCAAACTTTCCAGGCGCTGCGTATGAGGAAAGCGCCAAGCAGCAAACACGCCCACAAGATGTAACCTGTAATAAACGAGGTTACCACTACACCCTCGCGCGGCAAAATGCGTGTGAGCAAAAGGTGAAAACTAAACATCACTACGTAGCCGCCTATTACACCAGCCAGTATCTTACTTAGCCGTACCCACGGCGATTTGGTTAAATATTTTTTATTGGCAGGCATAGGTCAGATCAAAATTTCGAGGATGAGGAAAATTGCGTAGAGCGCCATTACAGACGACCAGCGCAGATAATTAAAAGGTTGCAATACCAGCGAAAGGCAGCCCACCCCCATTAACCCAACAATGGCTGCGCAAACTCCGCTAAACAAACCCAGCTTTATAATAAAAAGCACCAAAGTTATAGTGCAAAGCAATCCGCCAGTTAACCTTGCCGGTTTCGGGTTTGCAGTAACTTTTTTTAAAATGCCCCTTGAGTGACTAAGTTTTGTTTGCTTCGAACTTAGCTGCCAAAGCAAAAAGGCAATTAATTGTAAAAAGTAAAGTGTACTAATCATTTAATAAACCTGTTTTACAGCAAAGGATACAGCCCCTTTTACAGTGGCTGCATCCTGCTCTTAATCAATTGAATTATTTTATATTCTGGATAGCAGTAAGTACGCCACCTTCAACTTTAATACCGCGGGTAGCTGTTGCCGCTTTGGCATCTATTTTATAAACGTAGCTGGTACCGTCTTTCAGGTTTACACCCAAAAAGCCGGTGCCGTCTTTAGGCGAGTAGTTATTGGTTGTTATATCAGCTATTTGAGCAACCGCCGGGAAGTTTGATACCACTTTGTAAGTTTTATCAACCACATTAACAATACCTGCGCGTAAGCCCGAACCAAAAGCCGCTTTTTCTGATTTTGCTTCTGAT
>JAESTD010000185.1 GCA_016763755.1 Mucilaginibacter sp. | reverse complement strand
TCTTTTAAACCCTCTCCTTCGGAGAGGGCAGGGAGAGGCTAAACATACCAACCCCTCGGTGCCACCAATCACTGAGGGGTTAAAAAACAACTACCTTCATCAAATCCTCTCCTTTGGAGAAGATTTAGGTGAGGCCTATAAACCAGATAATTATGCAGATAGAAAAATATTTGATTGATGAACATAACCATCAATTATCCGCAAAACATCAGCGCAACTTTGAACACGTAGCAGCAGATGTAAACAATCTCGACAGCGTTTTAACTAAACTGCAGGCCTTTAACGTGGCTATCCCAAGCTGGGCTTTAGGCACCGGCGGTACCCGTTTCGGAAGGTTTAGCGGCGGCGGTGAACCGGGCAGTCTGGAAGAAAAAATTGAGGACGTAGCTGTTATCCATGCGCTAAACAGATCAAGTAACTCCATATCGCTGCATATCCCGTGGGATATTCCTGATAACGCGACGTCAATAAAACAATTGGCTTCTCAGTTAGGTCTGCATTTTGATGCGGTAAATTCCAATACCTTCCAGGATCAGAAAGATGCTGCACACAGCTATAAATTTGGCTCGTTGCACCATGTGGATAAAGCAGTGCGTGCGCAGGCAGTTGAGCATAACATCCAGGTGATCAATTACGGAAAAGAACTCGGCTCAAAAGCTTTGTCGGTTTGGTTATCTGATGGCTCTAACTTCCCCGGACAATTGAATTTCCGTGAGGCGTTCCAAAACACACATGAGAGCTTACAGCAGATCTATCAAGCCTTGCCTGATGACTGGAAGATCTGGATAGAGTACAAACCATACGAGCCAAACTTCTACTCAACTACCATTGGCGATTGGGGACAGTCCCTGTTGCTGGCCAACAAATTGGGTGATAAGGCAGCTACACTTGTTGACCTTGGCCATCACCTGCCAAATACCAACATCGAGCAGATCGTATCTCTACTGTTGATGGAAGGCAAATTGGCCGGTTTCCATTTCAATGATTCTAAATACGGTGACGACGACCTTACAGTAGGCAGCATTAACCCATACCAACTGTTTCTGATATTTAATGAACTTGTTGAGGGTATGGATGCCCGCGGCATGGCACACGCTACCTCAATAGGCTGGATGATCGATGCATCTCACAACGTAAAAGACCCTATCGAAGACTTGCTACAATCAGTACAGGCTATAAAAATTGCTTACGCACAGGCTTTGCTGATTGATACTCAATCATTAAAAGCCGCCCAGCAAAACAACGACGTAGCATTAGCGCAGGAAATATTGCAGCAAGCCTACCGTACCGATGTAAGGCCGCTGATAGCAGAATCAAGCCTGCGCGAAGGTGGATCTATCGATCCTATTGGTGCTTACCGTAAACTGGATGTACGAAACAATTTGATAAAAGAACGTGGCTTAAAAACAGTAGCTACCGGGTTATAATCAAGAGCGATATGAGTGCGATACCCGTTATAGCCGTATTTGATGTTGGGAAGACCAATAAGAAGCTGTTCCTATTTGATGAGAACTACCGTATAGTTTTTGAGAAGACCGCACGTTTTTTAGAAACCGTTGACGAGGATGGCTTTCCCTGCGAAAATATCGAGAGCTTAAGGCTTTCGGTCTTCGATTCGCTGAGTGAAGTTTTTCGTATGAGCCAGTTTAAGGTAAAGGCGGTAAACTTTTCAGCCTATGGCGCAAGTTTTATCTATGTTGGCGAAGACGGCAAACCGCTTACGCCTCTATACAATTATCTGAAAGAATACCCCGGAGAGCTAAGCGAGCAGTTTTACGCTACGTATGGCGGTAAAGATAAATTTAGCGTGCAAACCGCATCGCCGGTATTGGGGAGTTTAAATAGTGGTTTACAGCTTTACCGTTTAAAGAAAGAACAGCCCGCTGTATTCAATCAGGTGGCGCATGCATTACATCTGCCACAATACATGAGTTACCTGCTTACGGGTAAAGCTTATTCTGATTTGACCAGTATCGGCTGCCATACCTGTCTTTGGGATTTTGAAAAAAACCGCTACCACGAGTGGACGCAGCAGGAAGGTATAGCATTGAAATTACCGCCTATACAACCCGCTAACAAAGTTATGCCGGCTTTATTCCCTGGTAACAATTACAAGGTGGGTATTGGTTTGCACGATAGCTCTGCGGCCCTTATACCCTACCTGGTTAATTTTCATGAGCCGTTTATACTGATAAGTACCGGTACGTGGTGTATCAGCCTTAATCCTTTCAACCAAGAACCTTTAACAGCCGAAGAGTTAAAAGACGATTGCCTCAGCTACCTGCAATACCAGGGCAAACCAGTAAAAGCATCAAGGTTATTTTCAGGTAACGAGCACGAACAGCAGGTAAAACGTATAGCTGCTCATTTCGATACGGATGTTATCAAATACCGTAACGTTGATTTTGATCCGGAGATCATCAATCAACTGAGATCAAAACAATCAGCTGTAAAACATAATCCTCAATCAAAAACTTCAGCTTTCGGGAGCAGGGACTTGTCTGCTTATCAAAATGATAGAGAAGCCTACCATCAATTGATCCTCGATCTCATTGACATACAGGTTTACGCAACGCAACTGGTATTAAAAGACACCGCCGTAAAACGCATATTTGTAGATGGTGGCTTTAGCAAAAACAGTGTATTTATGCATCTGCTGGCACAGGCCTTCCCAAGCATTGAGGTGTTTTCTGCGTCAATGGCGCAGGCTTCTGCTGTTGGAGCTGCGCTTGCCATCCACAGAGAATGGAACCCTAAACCTGTGCCTAAAGATATTATACAATTAAAATATTACTCGGCCAGCCAAACTGTTGATATATGAATGTTGGTTTGTTTATTCCTTGCTACGTTGATCAATTTTATCCGAATGCTGCAATAGCGACATTGCAGTTGTTGGAGAAATTAGGCGTAACCGTTACCTATCCCAAAAATCAAACCTGCTGCGGGCAGCCTATGGCTAACTCCGGCTTTGAGCACCTTACCGGCGGCTGTAACGAACTATTCATCAAAAACTTTTCAGGCTTCGATTACATCGTAGCGCCATCAGGCAGTTGCGTTTTACATATCAAAGAACACCTGCACAGCCGGCAGCACGAAGATGAGGCTGCAGACATCAGCAGTAAAATATACGAACTGAGCGCGTTTCTTACAGATGTATTGAAGGTAGAATCGCTGCCATCAAAATTCCCATTTCGCGTCGGTGTACACCAAAGTTGCCATGGGCAAAGGGGTTTGCATCTTTCTCAAATGAGCGAACTGGTGGCAGCGCCGTTCTCAAAACCCGGCAGCCTTTTGCAAATGGTAAAAGGGATTGAGATCGTACCATTAAACCGTATCGACGAATGTTGTGGTTTTGGCGGTACGTTTTGCGTTGCTGAAGAGGCTGTATCAGCCAAAATGGGTAAGGATCGTATTGAAGATCATCTGGAACACGGTGCCGAGTACATTACCGGCGTAGATATGTCGTGCTTAATGCACATGGAAGGGTTGTTAAACAGGCGCGGCAGTAAAGTAAAGGTGTTGCATCTTGCCGAAATATTAAATGCGGATTGATATGCATACTATAGACCACGCAGAATTAGCAGACGTATTTAACAAAGACGAAGCAAGGGTAGACTGGCATGATGAAACCCTATGGTGGATACGTCAAAAGCGGGATAAAGCAGTAAATCAACTACCAGAATGGGAGTTACTTCGCGAAACCGCATCTAAAATAAAAGAGAATGTACTTTCAAACCTTGCGGGTTACCTGGAAGAATTTGAAGGCAATGCCCAAAAGAACGGCATTATAGTACATTGGGCCGCAGATGCAAAGGAACACAACCAGATAGTATTGAATTTGCTGAAGGGCAAGGGTATCAACAAAATGGTAAAAAGCAAATCGATGCTTACTGAGGAATGCCATTTGAACGAACATCTGGAACATAACGGTATCGAAGTGATCGATTCTGATCTTGGCGAGCGCATTGTACAGCTGGCTAAAGAACCACCCAGCCATATTGTACTTCCTTGTATCCACAAAAAGAAAGAAGAAATAGGTGATCTGTTTCATGAATACCTGGGCACTCCCGCCGGTAACGCCGACCCGCAATTTTTAACAGAAACCGCCCGTCAGCACCTGCGCGAAGTTTTTTTAACCCGCCGCGCCGCGTTAACGGGCGTAAACTTTGCCGTTGCCGAAACCGGCGAGTTTGTTGTTTGCACAAACGAGGGTAATGCCGATATGGGCGCTCATTTGTCCGAAATACATATTGCCAGTATGGGCATGGAGAAACTGATTCCCAAACGCGAAAACCTGGGCGTATTTTTGCGCCTGCTTACCCGCAGTGCTACCGGTCAACCCATCACCACTTATTCAAGTCATTTCAGTAAGCCACGTTCGGGGACTGAGATACACGTAATTATTGTTGATAATGGCCGCAGCCAGCAGCTTGGCCGTCCCGATTTCAGAAATTCCCTTAAATGTATCCGTTGCGGATCATGCATGAACACCTGCCCGGTTTATCGTCGTAGCGGTGGTCATAGCTATCACAATGCCATTGCCGGGCCTATAGGTGCCATACTTGCTCCCAACCTCGATATGGAAAAATATGCCGACCTGCCTTTCGCATCAACTCTTTGTGGTTCATGCTCAAATGTGTGCCCGGTAAAGATCGATATCCACCAGCAACTTTATAAATGGCGACAGGTTATCGTACAAAAAGGATACGCAGCAACCGGTAAAAAGGCAGCCATGAAAATGATGAGCTTAACGTTAGCGTCGCCAACGGCTTACCACTTAGGTGGTAAGGCCGGCCGTTTTGTAATGAAGTATGCCCCCATTGCCGTAAACAACAAGCTGAACCCGTGGTATAAACAACGCGACATGCCGGAGCCACCAAAAGAATCATTTGGTGAGTGGTACACAAAAAACAGGAAAGCATGAGCACAGCCAGAGAAAGAATATTAAACGCCGTGCGTGCAAATCAGCCCGCATCAACACCGTTGCCGGAAATTATTATTCCTGCGAGCGAAATTGACCTGTCCACCAAATTCACCGAAACACTTAACAATATCGGCGGAAAAGTAATAGCCGTTAACAACTATGCGGATATTTTGAATTATCTTGAGGAAGCTACTGCGACACGCTTACTCAATATCAGCAGTATCCCGGAACTACAGCAGCTGAGAACGTTAGACCACATACCACGCATGCCACACTCCTTGCAAGACACTGAGTTGGCTATCATAAAAGCAAAATTCGGTGTGGCCGAAAACGGTGCAGTTTGGATCACGGAAGATTTGCTCGATCAGCGGGTACTGCCATTTATTTGCCAGCACTTGATGGTGGTTTTAGATGCGAGCAGTATTGTAGCAAACATGCACCAGGCTTATGAAAAAATAGGAATGGAAAGCTACGGTTACGGAGCATTTATTGCAGGCCCGTCAAAAACTGCCGATATAGAGCAATCTTTAGTATTAGGCGCGCATGGCTCGCGAAGCATGACGATATTCTTAATAAACGCATGAAGAAATACATCTTTCTGATAATTGCCTTGTTCGGCTTCAGTTCTTTCACCGAACCCAAAATGACTTGGGTTGCCATAGGTGATTCTATTACCTATCTTAATGATCATCTCAATGAAACAGGCAACCGTGTCACCAAGGGCTATTTAACCGGTGTAACTGAACGCTTGCCCAACCTTCACTACATCAATCAGGGACACAACGGATGGACAGCAGGCAGTATAGCCGACAGCATTGAACGGCTTGGCCTGGTAAAGGCTGATGTATACTCGGTTTTCCTGGGAACTAATGACTGGTGGCAAGGCAGGCCGGTTGGCAGTATCAATGACTACAAGAATTCGGCCGGCAACAGTACTGTCTATGGCTCATTTCGTATTATATTGAATAAGATCCGCCAGTTAAATCCGCACGTTAAGATCGTTTTGATAACACCACTGCAACGCAATGATTTTGTTTACATAGCCGATGCCAACAACAATGCTTACGGCTCATATAAAAAGAAAAACGGACAATCATTAGAGGAGTTTGCAAATGCGGTGATAGCTATAGGCAAATATGAAAACATCCCGGTGGTCGATCTTTACCATGAGCCTTTGCTAAAGATGGAGAACCTGGTAAAATATAAACGCCTGAAGGATAAAACAGGCAAATATGTAGACTACACCTACCCTGCTTCGACCGATATTCCGTTTAACCCAAAAACTGATGATTACCCTTACCCGGTAGAGGCAGTAAATTACACTTACGATGGTTTGCATCCCTCAGACAAAGGGAATGCAGTAATTGCTAAGAAATTGGCCGAAAGCTTCAAGCAATTGGGCTTATGAACACAAAACGAATCAAAATATAAAAGGCAGCAACGTTAACTAACCCAGCACGGACATATGAAAAGAAACTTATTGATAGCATTACTGGCACTGTTGACTATCCCATGTTTAACCATGGCCCAGGAAAGCTTTCCACTTTATCCTGATGGGCATGTTCCGTTTGCCAAACCTAATGCGGAGAAGATATTCAGCGTACTGCACTTGGCG
>JAESTD010000184.1 GCA_016763755.1 Mucilaginibacter sp. | reverse complement strand
TTTTATGAAATGTTCTGAATTGTCAATCCCCACAGCCCGATCGCATCGAGTCAATTCCCATATTCTCTGCCGAAGTATGGCGCGCCATGCTGGGTTTAGGTGCATTGCCCGCCGGCATATTCCTGTTATCGCTTTTTGCCGTGCCGGAGTCGCCAAGATGGTTGCTGTTGAAAGGAGAGGAGCAAAAAGCAAAGCAGATACTTGTTAAAATAGATGGAGAGGAAGCCGCAGCCGGCGAGATAAAAGCCTTTAAAGCGCAGGATGATCATGATGATACATCGTTAAAAGAACTATTTAAACCGGTTTATCGCAAAGCGCTTTGGATAGGTTTGTTGTTACCCTTCCTATCACAGGTATGTGGGATAAATGCGGTTATCTATTATGGTCCGCGCATTTTGGAGCAGGCTGGCTTTACACTTAACAGTGCTTTAGGCGGGCAGGTTACCATAGGTTTGGTAAATGTAGTATTTACGTTTGTTGCCATTTTTACCATTGATAAGTGGGGCCGCAGGCCGTTGCTTTATGCAGGAGTGGGTGGTGCGGTTACGGCGCTGGTGATCATCGGCGTTCTGTTTGCCCTCAATATTACCTCGGGCCCGTGGATACTCATTTTTATTCTTGTATTTATCGCCTGTTTCGCTTTCTCGTTCGGCCCGGTATGCTGGGTTATTGTAAGCGAGATCTTCCCAAACTCCGTACGAGGCACTGCCATGTCATTAGCAACCTTGTCTTTGTGGATAGGCAACTTCCTGGTAGGGCAGCCAACACCATTGATGCTTGAGGGCCTTGGCTCATCATGGACCTTCTGGCTGTTTGCCCTGTGCTGCTCTCCGGCACTCTGGTTAACCTGGCGACTGATCCCCGAAACAAAAGCCCGCTCACTCGAAAACATAGAAAACTATTGGAAACAGGAATATGCGCAGGCAAGTCCCGAAGAAACTGCCTTGCCCCTTGTAGCCGATCATAAATAAACCAAATATACTAACCCCAATAATTATGAGATTAAAACTATTACACAACGTAAAACTCAAATGGCTGTATAGCCGGCCTGTGCTTGTGATGTTATGCACGGCAATGGGCGCTGTTGGTGCAGCGCAGGCCGCGCCGTTCAAAACAGATTCATACATGAATGTAAGCCGTTTTGATGTAGCTGTGAGCGGCCGCGTGGTAGATGAAAACAACCAGCCGCTGCCCGGCGTAAATGTTAGCGTTGCGGGTACAACCATAGGTACCACAACAGATGTGAACGGGCGCTACAAACTTAACGTGCCCGATGCATACGCAGGCCGTAGCCTAAGCTATTCTTTTATCGGTTTTGCTACCCAAACCGCCGCCATAGCAGGCCGCAGCGAGATCAACATCACCCTTAAGCCCAATAATACCAACCTTGACGAAGTAGTAGTGGTGGGTTATGGTACGCAAAAACGTATCAATGTTACGGGTGCGGTGGGTACCATCAGCTCAAAAAATATCGAGAACAAACCGGTATTAAATACCTTCCAGGCATTACAGGGCGAGTCGCCAAACTTAATCATCCAGCAAACCAATCTTAACCCGGGCAGTGATGTAACGGTCAATATCCGCGGTGTGGGTACCCTTGGCGATAATACGCCGCTGGTGGTTATTGATGGTATAGTTGGCGGTAATTTAAATACTCTTAACCCTAATGATATTGCCAGTGTATCGGTACTTAAAGATGCGGGTTCTGCTGCGATCTATGGTTCGCGTGCGGCAAATGGCGTTATATTGGTGACCACCAAAGGCGGTAAATTTAATTCTAAGGCAACTATAAATTACAATGGCAGCTATGGTTTCCAGGATGCTAAAGTATTGGTTCATAAAGTTGATGCATGGGATAATGCGTATTATAAGAACCAATCACTTATCAACTCAGGCCTGCCACCGGCATATACCCCCGAGCAGATACAGGCTTTGAATGATCAGGGTAATGGGACCTGGGATATTGAGCACCTGTTAAAAAAAGCCCCTCTACAATCACATAACCTAAGTTTTACAGGTGGTGGTGAGACAAATTCTTACTATGTATCGGCCGGTTACCAGAACCAGGGCAGCAACCTGATAGGCAATGGCGGATCTGGTGCTGATTTTGGTTACCAAAAGTATAACCTTAGGGTAAACCAAACCTCGGTAGTAGGCAGGTTTAGGTCTAACATTATTTTAAACTATACCAAAACACGTAATAAAACCAATAGCGTTGGCGATAACAACATTTTTGCTGATGCCAACCGTGTGCCGCATAACTATAGCTGGAAAGATGAGAACGGCAATTATCTAACCAACCCCGTTGCATCGCAGTATAACGAATACGGCGTACTCGAAAAAGGTGGTTTTAACCAGGCCGATAACGATGAGATCTTTGGCGCTTTTAGCGGGCAATTAAGTGTTACTAAAGACCTGAAACTGATAGGCGAGTTTGGCGGAACGCTGCAAAATAACGGTACCTTTTTCCGCCGCACACAGGTGAATTATTTACCTGCAGGTGTTTACGGCGATGACCGTTCAGTATTAGACGGTAACAGCAAAAGCTCTTTATTCAACACAAAACTTTATACCGAATACGGCAAAAAAATAAACGATCACAACTTTAAAGTTCAGGTGGGCGTATCCAGCGAGAACTACAGCCAGCGCGGTTTCCAATTTCAGTATTTGTATACAGATCCTCTGCTTGGTACACCTACAACAGGCAGCGAACCGGATACCAAGAACTCAAACAATAGTATCGGGATCAATCCAAACAGTTTGCTTTCCGTATTTGGGCGTGTAAACTATTCATTTAAAGATAAATATCTGCTCGAGGCGCTGTTCCGTAACGATGCATCATCAAAATTTGCTGCAGGTAACAGGGGGAGTTTCTTTCCGTCGGTTAGTGCCGGTTGGATAGTTACCCAGGAATCGTTCATGCAGCCTATTAAAAATACTTTGAGCACTTTTAAATTAAGGGCATCATACGGTATCGTCGGAAACCAGAATGTTACCAATTTCCAGTACCAAACTTTATATTTTAATTATCCCAACGCTTACGGTTATGATAAGAACGTAGTAGGTGGTGCAGGTACAAAAATTGCTAACCGCGACATAAGATGGGAGCGATCAGCCAAATTAAATATTGGTTTTGATGCCGGGTTGTTTGATGATAAACTAACTGCCACTTTTGATTATTTCCGAGAAACCCGCAGTGATATACTTGCCCCAAGGGCCGATGTGCCTTTGATATTTGGTGCGGCGTCTCCTGATTACAACGTAGCAAAAGTAAGAAACACCGGTTGGGAGGCCTCCGTAACTTATAACCTCAGAGGTAAAGAAGTAAGCCAAAGTTTCAGCATCAACGTTGCTGACAACCAAAATAAACTACTTAAACTAACCGGCAGCGCTACAGAACTTATACAACCGCAGGATGTGTTCCAGTTGATAAGAAGAGTTGGCGACCCCATTACACAATACTATGGTTACCAAACCAACGGCTTCTTCCAAAACCAGCAGGATATTGATAATTCGCCAAAAATAGCAGGCAATAGTGTACAGCCCGGCGACCTTAAATTTAAGGACCGCAATGGCGATGATATTATCGACGAGAAAGATAAAACCGTTTTAGGCAACCCGTTCCCACGCTATACTTTTGGTTTTACCTATCGCATTGCCTACAAAGGTTTTGACCTGTCACTGTTCATCCAGGGTGTTGGCAAGCGCGATGCATTTCTGCGCGGCGAGTTAGTTGAGCCGTTTCACTACGGCTATGGCGCAACTGTTTATGAGCACCAAACCGACATATGGTCGCCAAGCAATCCAAACGCCCGTTACCCGATATTGGCTAACATCGGTTCGCCATCAAATACCAACAACTGGCGCACCGGGTCTGATCTGTATAAATACGATGCAGCTTATGTTCGTTTAAAGAACGTAAACATTGGCTACAGCTTTAGCCCTGCGGTAACTAAAAAGCTGGGCATCCAACGGCTGCGGTTATCGCTGATCGGCCAGAACCTGGCAACGCTGAGCAAGCTTAAGTTTATAGACCCTGAAACATCTGAGTTTGATAACAAACTGAACATTTATTCTGCATCTAACAGTGCAAGGCAATATCCGCTACCGGTATTCTACGGAGCTGGTCTTGATATAACTTTCTAAGAACAGATATTTAAAATATAAGAAAATGAAATTTTTTAAGAAGCTTTTGATCGTATCTGTTGCGGCCATAGCAGCATCGGGTTGTAAAAAACTCGATATCGCACCAACGGATCAATTCTCCGACCTTACCTTTTGGCAGGTTGATGCAAACGTTTACAATGCCCTAAATAATAACTACAGTTTACTATATAACAGCGGGCTTTATTTTGATGCTGAAGCATTGTCTGATAATGCTTTCTCCCCATCGGGTGACCTGAATGTGATTGCCAGCGGAAATGCAACAACACAAACCCCTAAGTTTGAGAACGACTGGAAGTATTATTTCTCAACCATTAAATCGTGTAATATATTTTTAGCCAATATTGACAGGAACAAAACGCTGCCTGCCGAAACTAAAGCGAGGTTGGTTGCAGAAACCCGTTTTATACGTGCGTTTGAGCATTTCAATTTGGCTAAATGGTATGGTGATGTGCCTATTGTTGATAAGGACATTACACCGGAGGAAGCACAGGTTATTTCCCGTTCACCAAAAGCAGACGTTATTAAATTTGTGGTTGCCGAACTGGAAGCAGCAGCTAACGTGTTGCCTTCAAAAAATGAGATCCAGTCATCAGAGAATGGCCGGATCACCAAAGGTGCAGCGCTGGCTTTAGAAGCAAGGGTTTTGTTGTACCAGGGCGATAGAATGGCTGATGTTGTTACCATTTGCGAAAAGCTGATGAATGACCAGGGTACCAATGGCAGTTACAGCCTCGAGAGCAGCTACAGTGCTTTATTTAGCGACCCAACAGTTAATAGGGATACTAAAGAAAGCATCCTGTCGCTGCAATATGTACCAAGCCGCCGCACCTGGCAAAACTTTTGGGATTTTGCCCCCCGTACGGTTGGCGGTCGTGTAAGCAGCATGGCACCTTCACAGGAACTGGTTGATGATTATATTATGCTGAACGGCAAGGGCATAAAAGAGGCCGGTTCTGGTTACAACGAATCCAACCCTTACGTAAACCGCGATCCGCGTTTAACAGCTACCATCGTTTATGATCGCTATAACTGGGTTAACGCTGATAACACAACTAAGACCATCTACATTAAACCCGGTTCAGATCCCTCTCAGCCTGGTCTTGATGAGTACAGCGCGGGCTCCCAGGCGGCATCGGCAACGGCTTATTACTGGCGAAAATATTTTGACCCAAGCGCACAGCCCAACTTTATATCAGGCAATAACCTGTACCTCATAAGATACGCCGAGGTATTGCTTGATTATGCCGAAGCCAAACAAAGCCTTGGGCAGATGGACGCCACAGTATGGAATAAAACCATCGGTGCTTTGCGCCAAAGGGCAGGTTTTACCAATACGGACGCTACAGCCTATCCGGGTCCGGCCAATATGACCAACATCATCCGTCGCGAGCGCAGGGTAGAATTGGCTATGGAAGGCCTTCGTCCGGACGACATCAAACGATGGAAAACTGCTGAAACGGTAATGAACGGTTACATCCATGGCGCTAAGTTTTCAAATGACCAGAGTACCGATAACGGTTACATCAGAACGCAGCTGCGTAAGTTTAACGCCAGCCGCGATTACCTGTGGGCTATTCCTGCTTATGATATTGCCCGTAACAAAAACCTCAGCCAAAACCCAGGTTACACCAATTAAACCTAATTAAACCAATTGATATGAGAAAGATAGTAACGCCGGCATGTGTACTGCTGCTGGTAATGATCATCACCGGTTCATGCAAAAAGGACGGCAGGCCCCTGAACCTTAATTTAAGCCCGGTAGGGGCGTTAGCAACACCAAATGACAATGCCGATGTAAAGCTTGACCCTACCAGTTCGGCAACCGTACTTTTTAAATGGGATGCTGTTGCTAGCGAAGAAGGACTGGTACTTTATGAAGTTGCTTTTGTTAAAGAAGGCGGAGATTTTAGTAAGCCGGTTACCAAAGTATTGTCTGATGGAGCAGGCGTGCAAAGCCAGCTCACCATCACCCATAAAGATTTGAACAAGATAGCCAATGCCGCGGGTATTGCAGCATCGAGTGCGGGTAAACTAAAGTGGACGGTCATCGCATCAAAAGGTGCTAATGCCAAACCTGCATCTGTCTCGCGCACTTTGCAATTGGAAAGGCCGGCCGGTTTTGCAGAAAACCCGGTTGACCTGTACATCACAGGTTCGGCAACCGAAGGCGGTACCGACCTGAGCAAGGCTGTTAAGCTGAAGAAAACTGAAGAAGGTATGTTTGAAGTTTACACTTCGCTTAAAGACGGACAATACATTCTTACAGATAAGAACGCCGAAGGCGGTAAAACCTATTACGTAGATAACGGCATTATTAAAGAAGGCAATACCCCGGTAACGGTAAGTGGTGCAGTAAAATCATACCGTTTAAATTATGATTTTACATCAGCTACCACAAAATCAGTTGCGATCAATTCTATTGGTCTGTACATGTCTGCTTATGCTACCGAAATAGGTACGCTGAATTATAAGGGCGATGGCGTCTTTGAAGCGGCCGATGTTCCTGTAGAGTTCTATCAATTCTCATGGGGACGAGACGAGCGCTACAAATTTATTCTTCACACAGCTGCAGGCAACGAATACATGGGCAGCGAAAAGCAGGATAATGTTTCTCCTGGCGGGCAGCCGGCCTCGTACTTCTATCTTTGGCCGGTTAACAATGATCAGTGGCAGTTCACTTACAAGTTTGACCCATCTGCAGATCGTAAACACGTAAAGGTTGATGTGATGCTGCAACCAAGCGCCTACACACATAAAGTTACCGTTCTATAAAAACAGATCAGCACCTGCAGTATTCTGCGGGTGCTGTTTATGCTATTACTATGAGAAGATTTACATTAGGATTAATTGCAGCAGTAGCTATACTTGCTGCATCGTGCGGTAAAGATAAGCCAGTAACCCCGGGCACCGGTGGCGGCGGCGGTACAAAACCACCGGTTAACCCGCCTGCGGAAACAACCGATTACCTGGCTTTGGCCAAAGAGACGAGGAATTTTAGCAACAACAACCTGCTTACGTCAAGCTTTAGCTATCGTGCCAATACAACAACGCATGCCAATAACTGCTATGAGTGGTATAATGTAAGCCAGATATATGCTGATGCAGCACTCATCGCTGCCGGAGATGCCTCTGCAGCAACTTACATGAACCGTACTTTTCAGTTTATGGAAGGCTTTTGGGATAAAACCGATATGCGTGGCGGTTACTTTGCATCCGTTAACTTAAACGGTACTGGTGCTGCAGGTGATAAGTTTGTTGATGATAACGGCCTTACCGGTATGGTTTATCTGGAAGCTGCTGAAGTTACCAGCGGTGCAGATAAGGCTGCTTACCTTGCTAAAGCCAAAGCCTGTGCCGACTGGCTGATCAATAGCGGGCTGTGGGATAGCACTTATGGCGGCGGCTTTTGGTGGAATACCGCTAAGCCCGATAAACCAACCCAGTCAAACGGCGTGGCGATGCAGCTTTTTGCAAAACTATATACGCTTACCGGCGAAACCACTTATCGCGACTGGGCAACTAAAGTAAATGATTGGTTGCGCAATAATATGTTTGACTCTGCCAGTGGGTTGTACATCTGGAAAATTGATGGCAACGGTGCCGGAACCAAACATTATGAGAAATTTACCTATGATAATGCCATTATGCTTGAGGCAGATATCCTGTATGGCGAAGCCATAAAAGATCCTTCTTACCTTACAAAAGCACAAGCCATAGGCAACGCCATGAATGCCGTTTTATGGAATGCGCAATACAAAGGTTATATCTTTAACACCGACCCCACCCAAACCCGCGTAAACCCTGCATGGTGCGGTTGGGGCACACAAGGTATGATAAGGTTATACGAGCAGGATAAGAACGAAAAATGGCTTACCTATGCACGCAACAACATCGATGCCCTTAATAAAGCGGCCCGCAATGCCGATACCAAAGCCTACAGCTTTTTTGCCGGGTTTGACGGTAATAATCGCGCTCCCGAAATTGAAGGTGTAGACCAGGCATGGATGCAAAGGACACAGGCCATGATGTCAAAATACGATAAGAAATAAGATGGGCCACGGCCTATCTGTTAACATAATTTACATGAGAATTAAGTATAGTTCAGTTGCTGCGTTTTTGGCCCTTGCGCTGGCAAGTTGCAGTACCAAACGCGAAAGCGTTTTAAGATACGTTGATCCGAATATTGGCACGGCACACAGCCGCTGGTTTTTTTATACCCCGGCTGCGGTGCCTTATGGCATGGCTAAGCTTGCCCCGTCAACAAACGGAAGTTACGGTAACCCGTCAGGCTGGGAAGCGGTGGGGTATGATACCCGTCAAAACTCCATTGAAGGCTTCGTTCATTTTCATGAATGGCAGGTAGGTGGTATAAGCTATATGCCAACAACGGGTGCAATTGTTACTAAACCCGGCGACCTGGAAAGGAAAACGGCCGGCTACCGCTCAAGCTTCGATAGGAAGAACCAGGTAGCAGAGCCCGGTTATTACAAAGTATTGCTGGACGATTATAAAATTACTGCCGAACTTACCGCTACCAAACGGGTTGGTTTTCAGCGCTACACTTTTCCTAAGAATGGTCAATCGCACATCATCCTGGATATCGGTAACAAACAGGGCGAAAGCGACATTGTTACAGATGCCGTTATTAAAATGCTTGATGATACGCATTTTGAAGGCTTTGTAAGTACCTATCCCAAATATGTAAAGATCTACGACCCGCAAGGCAAGGTAGATATGTATTTCTACGCAGAACTGAGCAAGAAACCTGAAAGCGTAGCAGCTTTTACAGCAGAGCAGATCTTTGATAAAAAGAGCGAGGCCAAAGGTAAAGGCGCAGGTTTGGTATTGAACTATCAAACCACAAATAACGAAACTATCGAAGTAAAAACAGGCCTTTCATACACATCTAACGCCAATGCCAAAGCCAATTTTTTAGCCGAGGCAAAAAACCTGAGTTTTGAAAAAGCAAAAGAACAGGCACAACAAACCTGGCAGGAGCAACTCGGCAAAATTACTGTTGAGGATAACGATATCCAGAACAAGACCAAATTTTATACCGGGCTTTTCCATGCCTTGCTGGGCCGCGGCATAGCCAGTGATGTTAACGGCGATTATCCTAAACACGGTGGTCAAACCGGGCTTTTACCATCGCAAGCAAATAATACCCTTAAGGCCGAATTTATCAACTCTGATGCCATATGGGGCGGTTTCTGGAACATCACGCAGTTATGGTCGCTATCGTACCCCGAGTGGTATGGCAGCTTTGTGAATACCCAGTTGCAGTTGTATAAAGATAAAGGCTGGTTTGGCGATGGCATTGCTAACAGCGAGTATGTATCGGGCGTGGGTACAAACTTTGTAGGGCTTGCAGTGGCCGGTGCCTACAACGCCGGTATCCGTAACTATGATGTTAATCTGGCTTATGAAGCAGTAAAAGCCAATGAACTAAATTATAAGAACCGCGCGGTAGGTTCAGGTAAACTGGATACCAAGGCTTTTGTCGACCGCGGCTACGTTCCATATTTCGACCAGACCGGTCGTGATTTTGTGACCGATTCTACCGGGTCAAACTTTGCGGGTTCGCACACTTTGGAGTATAGCTACAGCGCATTCGCAGCGGCGCAAATGGCCAAAGAAATGGGCAAAACAGACGACTATAACAAGTTGATCAAGCTGTCAAACGGCTGGCGGTATATATTTAATCCGCGGAATAAACTGATGCAACCAAAACGTGCCAACGGCGCCTTTATTGACAAGTTTGACCCTTATCAGCCTTGGCGCGGTTTCCAGGAAGGTAATGCAGTACAATATACATTCTACGTTCCGCAAAACCCTGCCGGGCTCATCGATGCTATCGGTAAAGACAACTTTAATAAACGCCTGGACAGCATTTTTACCGTGTCAGAGAAACTTGGTTTTGGTGGTGGTAAAACCATCGATGCGTTTGCAGGGATCAATTCTATCTACAACCATGGTAACCAGCCCAACCTGCACATCAGCTGGCTGTTCAACTTTTCGGGAAAGCCTTGGCTTACCCAAAAATGGACAAGGGCAATAGGGCAGGAGTTTTACGGTACAGAACCTATTCACGGCTACGGCTACGGGCAGGACGAGGACCAGGGGCAATTAGGTTCATGGTATGTCATCAACGCATTAGGACTTTTCGACGTGAAAGGTTTTACCGATCTGAAGCCTATCATAGAGCTGGGCAGCCCGTTGTTTGCTAAGGCAACTATCACGTTGGGCAATGGCCAAAAACTCATCATCGAAACACAGGATAATTCAAAAGATAACGTGTATATCCAGTCGGCAACGTTTAATGGCAAAGCGCTGGATAACTGCTGGCTGTACCGAGAGGAACTGATGAAAGGTGGTGAACTGAAATTTATAATGGGCAGCCAGCCCAATACCTCATGGGGAACAAAAGTACCCCCGCCATCAGCACAGTAAACCATGATGATGAAAAAGCAAATCGCTCTTATTTTGCCGGTGCTATGCCTGCTGCCCTGCCTGCTGTTCGCACAGCAGGGCGCGGATGAGTACAAGCAGCGTGCCGAGGCTATGTACCAGCTGGTTTGGAAACGATATCGTGTAAGCAAATACACGGGCCTTTTCTCAGAGAACTATCCCACGGGTAAAAGCGATTCGCTTAATTATTTCCAGGGCGAGGCGGTGAAAGAAAAGGAGGTAAGCTTTCTTTGGCCATTCTCGGGCGTGTTTACCGCTACTAACATATTGATGCGTGCGCCGGGCTTAAAGGCCAAGTATAAACCCTATCAGGACAGTCTTATAAAAGGTATTGAGCAATACTGCGATACCCTGCGTAAACCGCCGGGCTACCAAGCTTACCCGGTTAAGTTTGAGAAGACCGACCGCTATTATGATGATAATGGCCTGGTGGGCATCGATTATATGGAATCGTATTTCAATACAAAGAACCCGCTGTACCTGCAGCGTGCTAAAGAAGTTTTCAAATTCATACTCAGTGGCTGGAACAATGATGTAGGCGGCGGCGTAACCTGGCTGGAAGGGCATAACGACCAGAAACCGGCCTGCAGCAATGGCATGGCCACGCTAACCGCGTTAAAGATCTATGAAGGCAGCAAAGAGCCATACTACCTTGAACAGGGCAAACGCTTTTACAGCTGGATGTATAACACGCTACGCGATACTACTACAGGCATTATCAGTAATGATGTAAAGCTTGATGGTAAACATAACCGCACTTTCTGGACCTACAATACCGGCTCGCTCATTGAGGCCGCCGTATTGCTTTACAAGTTTACCGGCGAAACTAAATACCTTATGCAGGCGAAGCAACTGGCAGCAAGTAGTTATACTTATTATAGTAATCTGCCGCATGATAAAAACCTGAAAATGCACATTGATTTACCATGGTTCGTCACCGTATTATTCAGGGGATACGAGGCGCTTTATAAAATCGACCATAATTACAAATACCTCGCCGCTATTGAACATGATCTCAACTACGCATGGCAAAATTCAAGGGATAAATACGGTTTTATCACCAAAACCTGGTTACCTGATGAAAAACTGCTGGCGAAGCCGAAATGGTTGCTGGACGAAGCTTGCATAGCCGAGCTGTATGCAAGGTTATATTTGTTAAAAGCTGCAAAAAATTAAGATTTCGTTGGTTAATATATGTTGATTGCGAACCGCGGGTGTTGAGAGCCTGCGGTTTTTGTTTATATGGATCGAAGTTGAAATGTGTGCGTGAAGAACGCGTCCGCGAATTTTTTTGTCTTGCACAGGCAACTTGATTAAATTGCGTTTTCAGACCTGTTGAACAATGTCCAATTTCGATGCTTTTTTCGACTACATACAGAAATTATCCGGGATCATACTTTCAGAAGATGAAAAGCGTGTTTTCTTAGCTCATTTCAAGCCAAGAAAACTACTTAAACGTCAATACTTCCTGCAGGAAGGGGATGTATGTAAATATGCGGGGTTTGTTGTGAAGGGATCTGCAAAAACTTTCAGGATTGACGACAAAGGGCATGAGCACATTCTTAAATTGAGCATGGAGGACTGGTGGCTGGCCGATTTTGAAAGTTACTATCATTTGACACCAACCCGCTACAATATTCAGGCGCTGGAAGATCTTGAACTTTTAATGGTGACTAACGCCCAGGTTGAAGAGTTTTTTGCAACTATCCCGGCCTTTATTGTCATGCAGGAGGTTATCAAACAAAACTATGCGATCGCGAACCAAAACCGGGTGCAGGCCGCCCTCAGTTATACGGCCGAAGAACGTTACGACGACCTTGTTGCAAATTATCCTCACTTCCTGCAGCGTTTCCCGCTGAATGTGATCGCTTCTTATCTGGGTCTATCTCCGGAAACCCTTAGCCGGATCAGGAAGAACGCATCAAAGTCTTGATTCAGGTCAAGTATATTTCCTGATACAGGTCAAGGCCAGTTTCGATCTGACCATGCAACTTTGTGTTATGAACAAATTGAAAAACAAAGTTGCCGTAATTACCGGTGGTAATAGTGGTATAGGTTTCGGCATAGCAGAGGCCTTTAAGAACGAAGGAGCAATCGGTGCCATAGTTGGCAGAAGTCAAAATACTTTAGATAGTTCAGTTTCGCAGCTGGGTGGCGATTTCATGGGCATTAATGCTGATGTAACCGATCTGGATGATCTCGAAAGGGTTTTTAAGGTTACAGCTGAAAAATTTGGCAAAATAGATGTCATTGTTGCCAACGCAGGCGGCGGAAATACCGGTACCGTCGCAGATTTCAGCGCAGCGAACTATGATAAATTAATGGACCTGAACCTTAAAAGCGTTTATTTCACTGTCCAGAAAGCACTGCCATACATGAATGACGGTGCTTCTATCGTCCTGATCGGGTCAAACGCAGCGCACCGTGCTCATGCCTCATTTACACTTTACGGAGCGTCGAAAGCGGCTGTCATCTATTTGGCGAAAGGGTTTTCAAGCGATCTTCTAAGCAGAAACATAAGGGCAAATGTGATCACACCGGGGACAACAGACACTCCCGCATTCGACAAATTCGTCCCTGCGGAACAGATCGAAGCAGTGAAGCAACATTTTGCCAGCGTAATGCCGACCGGCAGGATAGGACAACCTTCGGACGTTGGTAAAGCAGCTGTTTTCCTGGCTTCTGATGACTCATCTTTTATGCTCGGTGCGGAATTGCTTGTCGATGGCGGTATGACCTATCTGGCTAAATAATTAATTCAGCTATGCGGATCATGTCCGCATCATCTCAATATTAAATCGTTCTCAAAATGAAAAAATTAGAAAATAAAGTTGCGATAGTAACAGGTTCTTCAAAAGGTATTGGTGCATCCATCGCCAAACACTTTGCGGCTGCAGGCGCTAAGATAGTAGTCAACTATGCATCAAGTAAAGAAAGCGCGGATAAAGTCGTTCGCGACATTACCGAAAATGGTGGTATCGCTATCGCAGTACAGGCTGATGTTTCAAACGAAGCGGATGTCAACAGGTTATTCGAAGAAACACAAAAAACTTTTGGTAAGTTAGATATATTGGTCAACAATGCCGTATCGCAGGGCTATGCTCCTGTTGAACAAATATCGGCAGATGCTTTTCATCAGAGTTTTAACGTAAATGTTTTAGGCCCAGTACTCACTATCCAGGCTGCTTTAAAATTATTTGGTAATAAAGGCGGTAATATTATTAATATCAGTTCGGGCGCAAGTAAATACCCGCTTCCCAATGCGTCATTATATTCCGCAACTAAAGCAGCTCTTGATGCCTTCACTATTGCTTTATCTAAGGAACTGGGTGCGAAAAATGTTCGTATCAATTCCATTTTGCCGGGCGCTACAGAAACGGAAGGTGCAGCAAGCGCAGGGGTGACCAAGGGTAGCGATTACGAAAAGATGTTCATCGCCAATACACCGCTTGGCCGCAGGGGCCAGCCCGAAGATATTGCCAAAGCAGCAGTGTTTATCGCATCTGATGATGTCGCCTGGATCACAGGTGAGCAAATTTCAGTATCCGGAGGGATGTATGGGTTTTAAAACAAAGCTAATGATCTGGATGAATCCGCCACATAGGTTCATTCCGATTCTTTCTGACTAGTAATCATTTTTCCTGCGGATCAAATTGTAGCAACGGCAATCTGATCTAAAACCAAAACATCCGCTTACTGGGCCCGCGCCGGTAAGCGGATGTTAAGTTAAGCAATATTTAGCCTGTTATTTTAAGAGAGCTGATCAACTCGTTTTCTAATACCAAATGGAATTTCAGAACTGCAGGGCTGCCCGGAAAATTCCCGTCTACCTCCGCAGTCAGCAGGTCTTCTTGTTCGCTGCTTTCGTATTTTAAGGGCTTCATCGTTGCGTGATACTCTTCATTAGAATGCTCATTCCATTTCCTGATCTCAGCTTTACCCTGATGTATTTTGCCTTCGTCATGAACGATAGCGGTTTCTGCAAAACATCCTGTGTAAGTCTCGGTGTCAAATTGGTTGTGTGCGGCAACTAATTTGCTCACTATAGTCGGTAAATTCATGGTATAATTTATTGGGTTGTTGATGATCATATAGTTCGTATAGTTCCGCCGTCGATGATGAATTCCGAACCGGTAAGATAAGCTGCTCTCGGAGAGGCCAGGAAACCAACAAGTTCTGCTACTTCTTCCGGTTCTGCGGGCCTGCCCATAGGAATGCCTCCCAAAGCATCTATTACGCTTTGTTGCGCCTCCTCAATTGTGGAATTTGAATTTTTGGCGATCCGTTCTAAAAAATATTTGACGTTGTCGGTTTTAATCCATCCAGGTGAGACGGTTAGTACACGGATGCCTTTGGATGCTACTTCATTTGATAAACCCTTGCTGTAATTGATAAGGCCTGCCTTTGCAGCCGCATAAGGCAACGTGGCATCATGTAAAGGTAATTTGCCCTGAATGGATGCTATGTGGATTATCACGCCGCTGCCGCGTTCCAGCATTTGCGGCAATAATCCCCTGTCCAGGCTGACCGGTGCCAGTAAGTTGGTCCGGATGGTCGATTCCCAGTCTTCAGTGGTGAGTGCAGCGAAGCCGCCGCCGGGCGTTTCAGAAGCACCCAGGTTATTGATCAGAATGTCTATACTGCCAAATTTTTTTTGTATGTTGCTTACCACTGTCGTTATCCCTTCTTGGTGGCTTAGATCGGCCGCGATAAAGTGCAGGTTTGGATCATTTTGCTCAGGTTGGTTCCTTGCCGTAATGATGACCTTCGCTCCGGCGTTTTTTAGTCGTTCGGCAATGGCCTTTCCGGCACCTTTAGTGCCACCGGTTACCAGCGCGATCTTGCCGGTCAGCTCGTTTTCGTAATTGAATTGCTTTTCCATTTTGTATTTGTTTTGGGCAAATCTCGGTAGTACTTAAATCGCTGGCAAGTACGGGCTTACGATTCAGATAGGGGGAAATTTATCCCTATTGTGTGGTGACGGCCATCTGCATATCTTTGTATCTATGTATGAAAGAAAGATCTTACCGTATCTGAACTGTGGCCTTGACTTGGTCGGCGAGGTTTTGTACGGAAAGTGGAAACTGCGCATACTATGGTTCATCAATGAAGGGCATAAACGCCCGAGCGAACTACAGAGAAAAATACCGGATGTGTCTCGCAGGGTATTGAACATTCAACTCAAAGAACTGGAGGAGCATGAACTGGTGTCCAGGACGATCTATCCCGTGATGCCGCCTAAGGTAGAGTATGACCTGACTGAATTTGGCAGGACACTGATACCGGTGATCCAAACTATTGGTCTCTGGGGTGACAAGCATGAGGACAGATTAAAACATGTCATTATGAAACAATTCCCCGAGGTTGTATCCTCATTATAGAACAACAAACTACGTTAAAATTGATTGATTAGCTCAACTTTTATGTTAGCATAGATCAAGTTTTGAAAAAGCTGGTTTTCGTTTATTAATTATTAAAGTTGCCGGATCATTTTTTGCTCCTGCACATTTGTTTTAATGTACGATTATGCTCACAGTGAACTTCTGAATCTTAATTGGTCTGATATATTGCTAACGTCAAGAGACCTTTCGCAGTGGTGACGCCGCAAGTTGATCAACCTTTGATAACGATGGAATTTTCGTGAAGAAAAAACGCTGACTTACTAAGGTACAGGCCGAGGCGCTAAGTGGCTGTGAGCAAGGTTATATATAAATACCTGATGCCTTATGATCAAATTTTGTAATGCTTTTTTATCACCACTGATCGCCAGTTTAACCAGATCTGTATCCATTTGGTCAGTGTAATTGAGTTGAAAAGGATTTTCCATATGAAGAGGTTAAAGGGAGAATATCCTAATGTAAGAAGCATGCTGATCATCAAGGACGATAAGTTGGTTTTCGAAGAGTATTTTTATGACTATAACCGTGAAAAACTACAGGAAATGCGTTCGGCTTCTAAAAGCGTTATTTCGGCATTGACTGGCATAGCCATCCAACAAAAGCTTATAACCGGTGTGAATGTCAAATTGAGCGACCTTTTACCACAATACAATTTTGCAAATCCATCGCCCCTTAAATATCGAATTACCTTAAAAGATATGTTAGACAACCAAAGCGGAGTCGCATACGACATTGCGGATCCAAAGCTTGCAGGAAACGAGACAGCAATGAACTACTCGTCCGACTGGGTCAAATATACGTACGACCTGCCGATGGTTGATACATCTGGAATAATTGGCCGTTATAATTCAGGCAACCCTATTACCGTTGCGCGTATTATTGAATTGCGGTCGGGTATGTCTCTGCATGACTATGCTGCTAAATATCTGTTTGATCCAATGGGTATAAAAGGCTTCAAATGGAATTTCAAACCTGATCAATCCAACGCAGAGAACTTTGGTCAGGTATATGTGACGCCACGTGACATGGCAAAATTTGGCTTGCTGTATTTAAACGAAGGTAAGTGGAGGCAGAAAATAATTGTCCCTGAAAATTGGGTTCGTGAATCGACATCAAAGCATTCTGTTGTGCAAAATGTTGACTACGGATACTTTTGGTGGCTTAAATATTTGGATACTAAGAACAAGAGATATCAAAGCATTGCTGCACAAGGTAATGGTGGGCAGAAAATCTATATATTTAAAGAGCTCAAAATGGTAGTGGTTACAACTGGTGGCAACTACAACAGTAAATCGCCATCAGATGAATTGATTAGAGATTACATCTTACCAAGCTTTGATTAGCAACAGCTGATTGACAGACCGTCGTAGTTTTAAATTTAAAAGCAAACCAACGAATCGTGTCATACCTATGGTTACTAACACCATATAGAAGCAGTGAGCTTATATCACACGCATCCATCATGTCTATGATTTTAGAAACGTCATCGGCAATTACCATACTAAGCTACTGGTAAAGAAAAAAAGAAGGTTGATCCGGCTCCCCTTTCACTTTCTACCCAGATATGACCTTTATGACGTTCGACGATCTCGGCGCTCAGATATAGTCCAACGCCGAATCCGGAAATGTTTTTAGTGCCTTCGCCTACTGCTCTGTAATACCGTTCAAAAATTTTAATCTTGTCTTGGGCGTGAATACCCAAACCTTCATCCTGCACACTAAACTGTGCTTGTCCAGAAGCAATCTGGCAGTTAATGGTAACCCGTTTTCCTTTAGGCGAATATTTAACCGCATTAGAAAGCAGGTTGGAAACAACTGAACCAATTTTTTCCCGGTCTGCATACACAAAAACGGATGTCCGGTCCTCAAATATGAACTCATGGCTACTAACAGTCAATCTCATTTCATCTATATATTCGTCTATCAGCCTGCAAAGTTCAAAACGTTTTCTGACGATTTCCAGTTTGCCGGATTCTAAACGGGATACATTCTAGAATCCATTAATGAGATTACCCATCTTCTTTGCCTGCAAGGCGGTTTTTGCTAGCGCCTGAGGAACAAATGGATCGGCACTGTCTTTCAGTTTATGTTCCAATACCTGCACGAGCGCCGTCATGGATGTAAGAGGAGTTTTCAATTCATGACTCGCCATGCCGATAAAATCGTTCTTCCGCTCTTCATCGCGTTTTTGCTCAGTAATATCACGGGCGATCTTTGATACGCCGATAACCTTACCTTCTTTATCCTTGATAGGAGATATGGTGAGCGAAACATTGATCTGGCGGCCATCTGCTGTTTGACGGACGGTCTCATAGTGCTCTATCTTTTCACCTTTGCGTAAACGTTCAAGGATCAGTGGTTCCTCATGAAGCAGGTGAGCAGGGACCAGTTTTAATATGGGGCTGCCAATCACCTCATCTTCGCGATAACCAAAAATGATCTCTGCTCCACGATTCCAGGCAGTGATGATTCCATCGAGGTCTTTACCGATAATGGCGTCGTCTGATGATTCAACAATCGCAGCCAATTTAGCACTACGTTCATCAGCCTGGCGCAATTCTTCATTTGCCGATTGCAATTCTTCGTTAGTCGCTGTTATCTCTTCGTTCATCGCCATCAACTCTTCGTTCAGTGCCTGCGTTTCCTGCTCGCTTTTTTGCAAAGCCTCCGTACGCTGTGTAACGCGAACCTCAAGGGATTCGTTTACTTTTACCAGTTCGTCGCGGGCCTCTGCCAGTTCTTCGTTGATCGATGTTAACTCTTCATTGGCAGCGGTCAACTCTTCATTGAGGACCTGGGTTTCTTCTTTACTTTGCTCGAGGTTGTGTCGCAGTTTTTCCCGTTCGGTAATATGCCCGGTCACATTGCGGTAGGAGTAAAATGTTATACCCAGTGCCAGGATTAGGGCAAACAAGATAAACGCCGGGACCAGATCAGTATATTGGCGAAGTCGTTCCTGCCGGTTCTTTAACAAAACCCGCTCATCTTTTTCGGCCTTGCGTACCGCATCCCGCAAAGCATCCATTGCTGCTTTTCCTGTTTCCAGGTCAACAGGCAGGATTGTGGTACTATTTCGTTTTTTTGAGACAAGTTGCTGAAAAATGTCAAGCCTTTGGCGGAGTATACCTCTATCGCCTTAAGGTTGGTTTGTTGAATCGGGTTATCGGCAGTCAGTTCCCTGATCTCAACGGCCAGATATCCCGCTTGCTTATCCGAGCCGTTAAACGGTTCAAGGTACTTTGCCTGCCCGGTTAGCAAATAGCCGCGCTGACCGGTTTCTGCATCCTTCATAGTGGATAAAAGCTGCTCAAGCTTTTGCATGACTTCACTGCTGTGCACAACCGCGCTGTTGGAATTGATCAGACTATTTAAAGTAAGCCAGGAGACCAGGCTGACAGTGATAAGGACGATGATTGAAAAACCATAACCCAGTCGCAGGTTACGGTCAAAATTGTTGATCATGTAAGGTAAAATAAACCGTTAAATATACCATTTCTCCCTGCTCTTTTTCCTTTAAAACACTTATAGTTGTGCTTAAGGATATACTATTTCGGCTTAGGATGAAAAAAACCTTGCAGGGTTGGGCGACTTACGCTGGAAGAAGTACGAAACGCAAACCAATGTCTTTTGTAGGTCTTTACACTGGTGGCAAAATAAGTCACACTTGTAAAGAGGCTTTTCTTGTATTTTTAGCAATATCTTAGGGTCATGAACTTTCACATACTAAAACTCTCCTGCCTCTGTTTTATAAGCGTAATGCTTTCGCTTTGTAGCTATGCCCAAAACGTTGATAAAACGTTTACATCAATAAACTTAAAAGCGGTTCAAAAAAAGTATGGCCTCGATCCTTCCAAAGCTTTAATGAAGCGTATCGATGAAACGCCCGAGAGCGTTCTGAAAATGTTCCGTGATGCAGAAATGAACCCTACCGAACACCGTCTGACTAAGGAAGAAGAAAGTATTGTTGCTTCTGCTATCGCAGCGCTTCCGCCGTTGCATCGCCGGGTTTTAAAACAGCATTTAAAAAGTATCAGCTTTTTGGATAATATGCCCAATACGGCCCTGACATCTCCGATAACAAATAATGATGGTGTCGATCTCTATCATATCACTTTCCGCGCCGGGATTCTTCATCAAAGCATTTCAGAATGGATTACTGAAAAAGAAAATACCTGCTTTTCAGCATGCGATCCAACGATTACCATTTCAATTCAGGCAGGTCTATTGAAAGCATTGACGTATGTTTTTATGCATGAAGGAACACATGTAGTTGACGGATCAATTAACCTTATCTCTGCAGATTCGATAGGAGGTAAGCCACATATGAACGAATTTACCCGACAGTTTTCAAATCGTATATGGAAAAACATCAACAACATCATATGGCCGGTCCGCGATTCTTTAGTTTTAAAGAGCAGGTTCAGGCTAGGCGGTGAAAGATTTAGTAATTCAGATGCCTTAAAGGTATACGCAGAACTTGTTAATACTCCATTTACATCTTTGTACAGTACGGCAAGCTGGCATGAAGATCTGGCCGAACTCTTGACCGTTTATCATTTGACAAGTGTTCGCCATCAGCCATTTCGTATTATAATCAGACAATCGGGAAAGATTGTAAATCTTTTTGAACCAATGAAATCAGCACTAGTATTGAGCCGTCTGAAGCTTTTGAGCCGATTTTATTCAAATGCCTAGCTCGTCCTTTACCGTGCATCTTACTTACTGCTAACACTGTATCGAAGTGCTTGAAGCGGTAATTGTTTCCGCTGCGTAGAATGTGGCCAGTAAGAGATTTGTTTTGTATGTTACGATTCGTAACCTTGTCGGAACATCAGGTTTTAATTAACCTCACCAATTTTTAGATAAGACCTTAGTAGAAGATAATCATGCCGAGTTTGATAGTGACTAGCTGAATTTCCCGAAGACGTCTCTGCTTTGTTTATAACGAACCCCTCAGGACTAACCCCAAATCGTTTGGTGGCCGACTTACAAATCTTTGCCGCTATTTGACTGAAACTCTATCCCGATCTGGTGAACAACGACTTCTTCTTGAGACTGGACGGGTCCGTTTATTTTTCCGCAATGGCTTTATTATCAATAATTTGAAGTTTCTAAAAATCAAAAGGTAACCGATTAGGTAACCGAATAATTTGATCTGTTTTGATTGAGTTTGAAAGAACTAATTCAAATATAACAATTAAAATAGTTTTTTGCCATTAAAACAACACCCTATTTTTTGGGCATATTAGTAAATGCAGGGTGCATATTCGGCTATCCTTATTGTAAACTTTCTGTTGCGGCTACTATAATTTTTGCAACTTCTTCAGGCTGCGACATGAAAATCACATGGCTGCCTTTAATTTCGGTGATCTTAGCCTTAGCACGTTCATACATTGCTCGTTCTGTGGATGGGTTCAAAGCTTTATCCTGTGTCGCGATAATACCATAACTCGGCTTGCTTCTCCAGGCTACATTATGCACGGGTTCTTCAAAGCATTTGCCAATAATTGGCACTTGCGAAGCGTTCATAAAGTCGCTTTGTGCTTTGGTTAAGTCACCGGCAAAGCCCCCATGAAATTTAGCCGGATCGAAGTAAACATAACCGTACTGATCAGGCGTAGTGAAACCGGCATCATGTGAAGCAGGTGCAGCGGCTACCCACTTTCCTGTTGTCTCTCCTTTATCGGGCATAAAAGCAGCAACGTACACTAATGCAGCTACCTTTTCATTTACTCCTGCTTCTGTGATTACGGTTCCACCCCAGGAATGGCCCACTAAAATCACCTTTCCGTCTTGACGGTCAATTACGCTGTTGGTAGCATCTACATCTGCTTTTAATGAGGTTAAAGGGTTTTGTACGATACTTACGTGATATCCTTTATTTACCAAAATATCATAAACTGGTTTCCAGCCTGAGCCATCAGCAAAGGCACCATGCACTAATACAATGTTTTTTATCCTCTTGGGTTGTGCATTTGCTACATGGGTTCCTAAGCCCACAAGTGCTGCAATAAACAGAATGGTAAAAACTAAAAAGCGGAGATTGTCTGAAAATTTAATTGATGTTTTCATGATTTTATAAATGTTTTAATTGTTGAACAAGAGTTAGAGAATAGCAGAAGGTGAAGAAACAGATGCTTTGGCAGCGGCTAATATTTCGCCTGTATCCGGGTTCTGTATAAAGCCGATAAGCTCCCAATTTTGTGAATCAAATTCCTTCGGCAAAGCAATTGTCTCGTCGCCTTGTCCTTGGGGGCCTAAAGAAAATGCATGTAACTGCCGTACTAGCTGAGCATGACTAAGAGTTCGACCTTCGTTTTCACCGGCTCTAACCTTGTTTACCGCATGTTTTTGTACTAAGGCAACAACCAGTTGACCTTGTGTCGGCTGACCGGCTAACTGATAGTGAATGTTAATGCCTTGAGGTTTTTGTAGCGCCTTTAAGTTTAACGCAGTACTTGCTTTTTGATTTAATACTGTAGATAACGAATTTCTAATTGCTCCTTCATCTGAACCTAAAAACTCCTGCGAGCCATTCACTATTAATTGGGGTGTATACACCTGACTGGTGAACTTGTTATGGTACCAGTATTGCCTTTTTGAAAAATCAGGTTTGCTGAATATATCTTTCCAGCCCAACCGGTTCCAATAATCTACATGGTAGGCCAAAATATAAACAGGTTTATCGCCTGCTTCTTTTTGAACGCGTTCCAAAAGCTCTTCAGCCGGCGGGCAACTTGAACAGCCCTCGGAAGTAAACAACTCTAACACGGCAAAACCCTCGCTCGAATCAGAATTCAAAGCTTTGCTATTGGTAGAATTCTGGCGGCTTACATACACAGCTGAAGTAAGCATCAGCACAATGGCGGCGCACATGGCTGAAATTTTTATCATCTTCATAGTTCTCATCTTTTTGATTTGATTCAAAATTATGGGCAGAAAGAGGCTGGGAAGAGTGAAACAAGGCTGAACCGGACACAACTGATCCTCAACCCCGAAAAATAGAAGGTGAAAGTTACTATATACCAGTTTTGGTAGTGTGAATTTAAAGAACCTGATCCAGTGATATAACATACGAGTTGAATGGCTTCATCAATATGTTATTTTGGATACTTACAAACTCAGTACGGATACATGTATGGCGTTTCTGCTGCTGAACTTTGTGTTATCAAATCATTAAAAAAATGAGCAAAACAATTTTTATCACAGGCGCCTCAACAGGCTTAGGGAAAGTAACCGCTAAATTATTTCAAAGGAAGGGCTGGAATGTCATCGCAACCATGCGCAATCCGGACAACGATACAGAACTGCGCCAGCTGGAAAATGTCACCCTGCTTCCGCTGGACGTAACCAACACCGAACAGATCAACGATACCGTGGCCAAAGCTATTGCGACATACCATATTGATGTTGTATTTAACAACGCCGGTTACGGATTGGTCGGCCCGCTGGAAGCGGTAAGCAACGAGCAACTGGCTCGTCAACTGAACACCAATCTTTTGGGTGTCATACAGGTGACCAGGGCCTTCATTCCTTACTTCAGGGAAAAGCAAAATGGCCTTTTTATTACCACCACTTCTATGGGCGGCTTTTTAACTTTTCCCTTAAACTCAATTTATCACGCCACAAAATGGGCATTGGAAGGCTGGAGTGAAAGTTTGTCATTCGAGTTAGGCCTGTTCAATATCGGGGTTAAAACCGTAGCCCCAGGTGGGATTAAAACGGACTTTATCGGCCGTTCCCTTGATCCGGTAACTCATCCGGCTTATGAAGCAGCTATGCAAAAAGTGTTTGGTTTATTCGTAGAGGATAACCTGTCTTCTGCAGAAGACATCGCTGACGTGGTTTATGAAGCGGCAACAGATGGTAAAGACCAAATACGCTACGTGGCTGGCGAAGACGCTAAACGGTTGTATGAAAGAAGAAATGCAATTGGCGCGGAAGCCTTTCGCAAGGAACTCGGAAGCATGGTTTTTGGCGGCGGAAAGTTTTAAATTAGCAACATGAAAAAGTCCAATCAGCCACCTGTAACGATCCATAGCATCACGGAACTACACCGGCTGGTTGGCCTGCCCGGTCCTGCCCATCCGCTGATCAGTTTGGTAGATAATACCAAGTTGAATATTGAGAGGGAACGTTTCCCGGAAACCTTGATCCTGGACTTTTACAAGATCTCTTACAAGCACTCGCTGAACGGCAGGATCGGTTATGGCCAGGGCTATTACGACTTTGATGAGGGCGGTATGATCTTTACTGCACCTCATCAGCTTTTAGCCATTGATAAGGATACGGAATACTATGGGCTTTCTCTGCTAATTCATCCTGACTTTTTGCGCGGATATCAGCTGGGTACCAGTATCAGTAAATATGGTTTCTTCTCTTACGATACTAATGAAGCGCTGCACTTATCGGAAAAAGAGAAGGAGACTATTGTATCGGTGCTGGAAAACATCGGCCAGGAACTCACCAATAACATCGACGATTTTAGCCAGGATCTGCTCGTTTCTTATTTAGAGGTATTGCTGAACTACGGCAACCGTTTTTATAAACGGCAATTTGTTACCCGCAAAGCTGTTAATCATGATCTGCTTACCAAACTGGAAACGATGCTTACGCTTTATCTGGACAGCCGTCAGGGTTTGCAAAGTGGTTTGCCTACCGTAGAATATCTGGCAGATCAGCTTAACTTATCACCGCGTTACTTAAGCGATATGCTGCGATCTTTAACGGGGCAGAGCGCTCAGCAGCATATTCATCAAAAAGTGACCGACAAGGCGAAAGAGTATTTGACCAACACGAAGCTTTCTGTTGCGGAGATCGCCTATGAGTTAGGTTTCGAGTATCCGCAATCCTTTAACAAGTTGTTCAAGAACAAGACGACGCTTACGCCGGTAGCTTTTAAAGCGCAATTTTTCACCAATTAGTTCAATAAAAAACCCGGCTCGAAGGCCGGGAAGTGTAAGAATAAAAAGTGTTCGGTATTAAACTACCGTCGCACCCCTTTAAAGTAAGCACAGCACCGGAGAGACTGATGAATGATGAAGTTGCTGATATTTAAAGACTCATCCCGCCGTCCATCACAATTTCTGCACCGGTAATGAACTTAGCAGCATCGCTTGAAAAGTACGCAACCATTTTAGCTACGTCATCCGCTTCACCAAGCTGCTTTAAAGGAACACGTTCCAGCATCCAGGTATCCAGGTTTTTTCTTGCTTCTTCATCCAAACCTAATTTATTCAAGATCTCTGTCTGAGTTGGGCCCGGACTTACGGAGTTGACCCTGATCTTCCTTGGGGCCAATTCAATAGCAGCAGCTTTCATTACGGAGTTCAATGCTGCCTTGCTTGACGAATATACCGATGCATTGGCACCATGCATACTGGCTGTGTTTGATGACAAGAACACCACCGATGCGCCATCATTGAGTAATGGAATGAATTTGCTTAGGGTGAAGTAAGCTCCTTTGTAGTTAATATTAATGACCTGATCAAATACATCTTCGGTAGCTGTTTCAATAGAAGCACCGCCAACTATCCCTGCCTTGATGAACAGGATATCTACCTTACCGTATTGCTCGCCGACTGTCGCAGCTAACTCTTCGATCGCCTGAACGTTGCCTTGATCGGCCACTAAGCCCGTAACGCCTAATTGTTGTGCAGCGGTTTCAACAGCTTCCTGTCTGCGCCCGGTGATGATCACCTGAGCGCCTTGTGCTTTTAATTCTTTTGCGGCAGCGTAGCCGATACCGCTATTGCCTCCGGTTACTACAGCAACCTTTCCTTCTAAATTTTTCATGATATTATTTTTTGTTTCTGCAAACGTATGCTATATTTGGTATAATATTGATACCAGTATCACAGAGTATACCAATATGGATGAGCATTTAGTTAAAGAGGTTCTATCGGAACCCCGGAATCAGAAGGAAGAGATCCAGGCTTTGCAGGACACTATTTATGTAATAGGAGGCAAGTGGAAACTGCCTATCATCAATTCGATATGTAATGGCAACAGGCGCTTCAGAGAGATCGAAAGAAGCATACCAGGGATTACAACCCGCATGTTATCGCGCGAACTGAAAGA
>JAESTD010000183.1 GCA_016763755.1 Mucilaginibacter sp. | reverse complement strand
CAGCAGCCATCGCGTATTCGATCGAAGCGCTTGAATTGCTGGCAAGCCCGGGCGGGCGTCTTGCTGATTATATAGTTCATTTGTTCTACCTGCCTACAGGCGAAACTATTGAAGATATCCGCATGAACCTGAAGCTACCAAACCCTGATGACCTTGTTTTTAAACCGGCTACTTACGATGGCGAGCCCATAGCATGCCGGATAATGATAGAATGCGTGCTGAATAACAATGGCACACTCGATTTTTGAAGTAACAAAAACGGCGCTTTTTGAGCGCCGTTCTTATTTCAAATATTCTTAGTGACCGTGATGACCATCCGGGCCGTGTGCGTGGCCGTGCGATAGCTCCTCTGGTGTAGCCGGGCGAACATTGATGATCTCGCCTTTAAAGTGTAGGTCCTGGCCTGCCATAGGGTGGTTAAGATCAACTATTACCGAATCTTCGGTGATAGATACTACCTGACCCTGAAAACGGTTACCATTGTTATCCTGTAAAGGTAGCACCTCACCTACTTGCGGTAGGTCTGCACCCTGAAACATTTCTTTAGGCAGGTTTGCCACTGCTTCCTGGTCGTACTCGCCGTAACCATCTTGTGCAGATATATGGAAATCATAAGCATCGCCGGTTGATAGCGTGCTTAAATTTTCTTCAAATTTGGGGATCATCTGGCCAGCGCCAAATAAAAAAGTAAGCGGCTGCTCTTGCGTTGCGCTCTCTACAAGTCCTTCTTCACCGTCCTCTTTCTTTACATACAGATCGTATGTTAGTGACACTACGTGTTGTGGTTGAATTTTCATTTATTGATAATTTTGGGGCAAGGTGCTAATTTTTTTTTAACCCGCCTATTTAATATAAATACTAATTAGCTGCTTATTTGTTTTAAAGCGTCTTCCACACTATTAGATGGCAAACCGCAGGTTCTATCGCGGCAAATGAATATGCGGGTGGTATCGCCAAGGCGGCCTTCAAGCAGCGGAAGCGTACCTGTTTCACCGCCAAGCATAACTTTATTAGGGATATATTGCCGTTCAAATTCGCGGCGAAATACTTCATTACCCGGCCCGGTTATGGCAACTTCGTTAACACCGAAGATCTCGTCTAACAGTAGCATGGTCCAATTAGGATAAGCCGTACCATACTTAGCCAAGTGCGGCACAATGTTGCGCAATAGCTGCGCGGAAACCTCAAGGTATTCCTCGTTATCGAATAGCAAGCCCAGCTTTTTCAGGTTACGCGCCATTACTGAGTTGGATGCCGGTATCACCCCATCCATAATTTCAGATTTACGAGCGATGAGTTGCTCGTCATTATCTGCTGTATAATAGAATATGCCGCCCTCTTCATTATAGAAATGCTGCAGGGCGTAGTCCGTAAGTTTTTGGGCCTGAATGAGCCAGTCCTCGTTAAAAGTAACTTCGTACAGGGCAATGAATGCGTCTGCAACGTTAGCATAATCGTCAAGGAAGGCTACGGCCTCTCCCCGGCCCTCTTCTTTGGAGCTGTTGTAAACGCGGGCGAGTTTGCTGCCGCTCATTAGTTCATTGCTGATGAACTCCGCATTCTGCACAGCCAGTTCCAGATAATCAGATTTAGCAAAAGCCCGGTAAGCATCGCATAGGCCTTTCAACATCAGGCCGTTCCATGAGGCCAAGATCTTATAATCCAGTCCCGGCCTTACGCGTTTGCTGCGAACGGTGAGTACTTTTTGTTTGGCCGAGTTAACGCGGTTGCGCAAATCTTCAACAGTAATATTGAATTGTGTTGCAATGGCATCTTCGTTATCCTTACGGAAGAATACATTGCTCTGCTCCTCTTCCCAGTTACCTGCTTCGGTTACATGGTAGTAGGCATTAAATATCGGTGCATCATCGCCTAATATTTCGTTTAACTCATCCTGTGCAAAAATGTAGAATTTACCTTCCTTGCCTTCACTATCAGCATCAAGCGCAGAGTAAAAGCCGTTTTGGGGCGAGGTGAGTTCCCGTTCCACAAAACCGATGATCTCATCGGCAACTTCGGCATAAAGAGGGTCCGCGTTCCAGGTATGGGCTTCTGCATAAAGGCTAAGCAATTGTCCGTTGTCATAGAGCATTTTCTCAAAGTGTGGCACATGCCAAACGCCATCTACCGCGTAGCGGGCAAAGCCGCCGCCTACCTGGTCATAAATACCGCCGTGAGCCATTTTTTGCAGGGTAAGTTTCACATTTTCGGCAATGCCTTCATCTTTCATCAAATGCGCATAACGCATCAGAAAGATCCAGTTAGCCGGCATCGGGAACTTGGGTGCTCCACCAAAGCCGCCCTCTACCGGGTCTATGTACCTGCGCCAGGTATCCATAATGGGCTCCAGCATTTCTTTGGTGTATTCTGCAGATTGCGCTATAAAAGGCACGGATTCGTATTGCCTGATGCCTTCGGTAAGGCGCACAGCGTAATCTTCTGCTTCTTCGGGCTTTTGTTTAAAAAAGTCGGCCAAGTTGAGCAGTAACGATGCCCAGTCGTTTTTTCGAAAATACGTGCCGCCATAGATAGGCCGCTGATCGGGCAGGCAAATACAGTTTACCGGCCAGCCGCCCCTGCCGCTCATCAGTTGCACGGCACTCATGTAGATCTGGTCGATATCCGGGCGTTCCTCGCGATCAACTTTTATGCAAACAAAATACTCGTTCATCAGCGCAGCCACTCCTTCGTCCTCAAAGCTCTCATGCTCCATTACGTGGCACCTATGGCAGGCCGAATAGCCAATACTCACCAGTATCAGTTTGTTCTCTTCTTTGGCTTTTTGCAGAGCTTCAGCACCCCAGGGATACCAGTCGACCGGGTTATTAGCATGCTGCAAAAGATATGGCGAAGTAGCGTTGGCGAGGCGATTCATAAGCGGTGGATATTGACTGCAAATGTGATAAATTTAATGCCAAATAAATATTACAAACCTTACCTTTAACCCATATCGCTAAAAATTTAAATAAGATGAAATATTTGTTAACATTCCCACTGCTATTGCTAACTATTATTGCGGGCGCACAAAGCCCGAACGCAAAATTCCGCAAGGTAAATGGTAAAGTTACCGATGCCAATAACCATCCATGTGTTAAATGCGCTGTTTTGATATATGGTTCTGGTGTAAGCCCTACTACAGATAATGCTGGGAAATTCAGTTTCAATTTTCCAAATAACCGCACAGTGGTAATCAGTGTTGATAACCGTAAAGACCCGGTATATCTTATTAAAGTAAACCCGAGAGATACTTTCATGAATATCAAACTGAATGCTAAAGCCAGGGCCGTCTCTACAAAAAACCTTGCCGAATGGAAGAAGAATGAAAGCCATAATTCAAGTCAGTTTGAAGATATTTACCGTACCGAGGCTTATTACAGTTTTACTCATCAATCCGATACTTATCAAAATTCAATACCAATCGGCGAACCGGTTCCTAATAGCCAACCTGTTCCAACTGAAGAAGTAGACTTAAATCATATTTATACAGCTGTAGAGACGGCTCCAAGCTTTAAAAATGGCGATAAAGGCTTGGCTGAGTACCTGGCGGCCAACTTAAAATATCCAGAAAGAGATAAAGCCAATAATGTGCAAGGCAGAGTAATACTAATGATGGTTGTTGAAAGAGATGGCAGCCTTACTGATATTAAAGTTGTGAGAGGTATTAGTACCGACTGTGACAACGAGGCTGTTCGCTTATTAAAAAATTCACCTAAATGGACCCCAGGCATGATGAACGGACGGGCCGTCAGATCTACTTATAGCATCCCGATAAGGTTTGACTTGAAAGAATAATTCGAATGCACCAGACGACCAAACTCAAAATCGCCAAAATCATCATGTATCTGGCGGCAGCGTACAACATTTTCTGGGGAGCTGTGATATCTCTTAAACCGGCGATCATCCTCTTTGGCAACCCCTCTACTGACTTCCTGCTCATCATTCTGCAATGCGTGGGTATGCTGGTGGGCGTTTATGGTGTGGCTTATTACTTCGCCGGGCGCGATCCGCAGGCGTATTGGCCGGTGATATTGGTGGGATTTATTGGCAAATTGCTTGGGCCTGTAGGTTCTGTTTATTATATATGGCTGGGCAAACTCACGCCATCTTTCTTCTGGGTGAATGTTTGGAATGATATTATCTGGCTTATTCCCTTTGGGTGGATAATTTATCAGGCTATAAACAACCGGCTGATGCCCCTGGCTGGTGCTGTTAATTGATAGTTTTAACTGATAATCATTCTCAAAGCGAATTCATATTTTCACACAATTTAACCGCTTTTATTACCACATCAAACAATTTAATTTTCCGAATGTATTGGTACCGGATTATTTTATCGATTACCAATGAAAACGGTTTACAAGCCTTGCAAAAGATGTAAAGCATTAGGAGTTAGACGGGTAAGAAAGAGTAGAATATTGAAGACTCTGCTATTACTTTTACCAATTAAGAAATACAAATGCTATTTGTGCGGCCGAAGCTATTTATCATTTAAGTAGGACCCACATTAACAGCGACATGCTGCTCAACGTTGAGAAAACAACCCATCGTTGAAAATTTGCTTTCCTAATTTTGTTAGCTTTCCCTGCCAAAGTGTTAATTTCGCAGACACAGAAAAGAGGAACTGGATTTGGATTACTTACAGGGGTTAAATCCCGAACAAAAAGCTGCCGTTTTACAAATTAAAGGCCCGGTAATGATCATTGCGGGCGCAGGATCGGGCAAAACACGTGTTATTACTTACCGTGTGGCACACCTGGTACGTAGCGGTGTGGATTCTTTTAACATACTGGTACTAACCTTTACCAATAAGGCCGCCAAGGAAATGCGCGAGCGTATCAACCACATTGTTGGTGCCGAGGCTAAGAATATCTGGATGGGTACCTTCCACTCTGTGTTTGCCAAGATATTACGTGTAGAGGCTGATAAAATTGGCTATCCAAACAACTTTACCATTTACGATACCGACGACAGCAAGAGCGTTATCCGGGCCATTTTAAAAGAGATGCAGCTGGATGATAAGCTGTATAACCAAAACTTTGTTTACAACCGCATCTCGGCCGCCAAAAACAATCTGGTGGGCTGGCAGGAGTATCAAAATAACGACCAGATACAGGCCGACGATTTTAGCAGCGGCCGCGGCATGTTGGGGAAAATATACGAGACCTACGCCCTGCGCTGTTTCCGCGCGGGCGCTATGGACTTTGACGACCTGCTCTTTAAAACCAACGAACTCCTTAAAAATCATCCGGATGTGCTGAACAAGTATCAGCATAAATTTAAATACCTGATGGTGGATGAGTACCAGGATACTAACTTTTCGCAATATCTGATCGTGAAACGCCTGGCCGCAGTAAGCGAAAACCTTTGCGTGGTGGGTGATGATGCGCAGAGTATCTATGCTTTCCGCGGGGCAAATATTCAGAATATCTTAAACTTTGAAAAGGATTATCCTGACTTGAAAGTATTTAAACTGGAGCAGAATTACCGCTCTACCCAAAATATTGTAAATGTTGCCAATAGCATCATCGCGAATAACAAAGATCAGCTGAAGAAAAACGTTTTCTCTGAGAAAGATAGCGGCGATAAGATAAAAGTAATGCGTGCCTTTAGCGATAACGAAGAAGGTAAAATGGTGGCTGATGCCATTATGCACCAACGCAGCACTAACGGTTTAAAATGGAAGGATTTTGCTATCTTATACCGTACCAACGCGCAATCGCGCTCGATGGAGGAGGCTTTGCGTAAGCTGAATATCCCTTATAAGATCTACGGTGGTATGTCTTTCTATCAACGTAAAGAGATCAAGGACATGATAGCCTATTTCAGGCTTACTTTTAACCCTAATGATGAGGAAGCGCTTAAACGCGTTATTAATTACCCAAAACGCGGCATTGGCGATACAACGGTTGACAGGATCATTGTTGCCGCCGACAAAAATCAAATAACACCATTTGAGGCGATATTAGAAGCTCCGCGTTACATAGAAAAAGCGCCGGCATCGTTGATGGCCTTTGCTACTATGATCCAAAGCTTCCAGGTGATCACCAAGACATTAAGCGCCTATGATGCTGCGTTACACATTGCACAACATTCGGGCTTATTAAAAGACCTTTATGCCGATAAATCAGTAGAGGGACTTAACCGTTACGAAAACATTCAGGAGTTATTGAACGGTATAAAGGAGTTTTCAGAACGGGAAGATATTGAGGAAAAAGGCCTTGATATTTTCATGCAAGATGTGGCTCTTTTAACCAACGATGATAACGACAAAAACAAGGATGCGGATACAGTGTCATTGATGACCATCCACTCCTCAAAAGGCCTCGAATTTCCGCAGGTGCACATTGTGGGGTTAGAGGAGAATTTGTTCCCGTCGCAAATGTCACTAAACTCGCGCAGTGACCTTGAGGAAGAACGCCGCCTTTTCTACGTGGCCATTACCCGCGCAGAGTATAAATTAACCATCAGTTACGCCACATCGCGCTTTAAATTTGGCACGCTCATTAACTGCGAACCAAGCCGTTTCCTTGATGAAATAGACGCCAAGTATCTTGAACTTGATTTTTCTGCAAAGCCCGCCCCGGCCCCGGCATCTTCATTCAGCGACGAGCGCAGTGCCTGGAGCCGCAAGCCTGCAGATACATTTTCTAAGCCTAAACCGGCTACTGCGCCGCCTGTTAAAACTACCTCTATACTTGCCAAGGCACACGTACCATCGGCTGGTTTTAAGCCGTCTGATACTGCAAATTTACAAGTTGGTATGCAGGTAGAACATGAGCGCTTTGGATTTGGTAAAGTGATAAGTCTGGAAGGTAATAAACCGGATATTAAAGCTACTATTTTCTTTAAAGAAATTGGCCAGAAACAACTCCTTTTAAAGTTCGCCAAACTGAGTATTGTTACCGAGTAACGGTAGTAAAAATACCCATCTTTTGGGGAACATATTCCACATCCACACTTTGCTACCGTTAACTAAACGTTAATTACACACAACTGGGGCACTTTTCGCCATTGGCATTCATATTGGTTAAAGGTTAATACCCTTGTTCCCCTTAATTAACTATTATGTACATGATGAGCGAAACTATTAAGAAAAAGACCAACAAATCGGCTGGCAAGAATATAAGAGCGTTACGCCACGAGCACGGTTGGAGTCAGGAAGATGTAGCTAACCGCTTAGGTATCTCTATCCCGGCGTTCTCAAAAATTGAGACAGGTGTTACCGACATCAACCTGTCGAGATTAGAGCAGATCGCAAACATCTTTGAAGTAAGTGTTGTAAACCTGCTTTCGCTTGATCATGCCGAAGAGGCGCCGGTGCAAGATCAGAGCATCAACATTGTTCAAAAGAAATTGATCGATCGTGAAACCGAAATTGCCAGCCTGCAACGTAAAGTGATTTTACTTTATGAGGAGTTGTTGAGCAAAAGTGGTGTGGCTCATTAACCATAGATACCCCTGCTATAATCACATTACCCCTACTGTTCAAAAAACAAAACAGGTTTCCTGCTATTTAGTTCGGTAACAGATTCTTAGAATTTTACGTCAGTAGAAATAATTTTAAGCCAGTCTTAAATTTTTACGCTACATGAAATAAAACAAGAACCTGCTACCGATTTTTTATTCCAAAAGGCTTTAAAATCTAAGCGTATATCTATTTGGTTTTATTGTTGTAGTAAACAGGTACATCTATAAAATGAACTGTATGAGTAACTACATGATATCTATCCCAAATACCGCCAAGCAAAATAATGGCACCATACATGACCGCCGAAGCAATTTAAAAGTAAAGGCGTTTGATGTTTTCAAATCGCGTATTAAACAGCGCGAAGGTGAAGTGAGGTTTTTTGTAACTGCCGGCGACCAGACATTAGCTTTTGAAACCGAAGGCTATAAACGCCACAGGCAGTTGCTTATCCTGCAAATGATATCAAGATATTGTGTCTACCTGGGATTGATGGAAGCACAGATCCATAGTACTTATCCGGCGGCGTAATTAAGGCATGCCGTTCTGAACTACTACATATATCAACTTTTTTCGATTATCGATGAGAAGACGTTCCTGCAGGAACGTCTTTTTGTTTTACGCCCTACTCTGTTTAACTTTCACTTCTTATCTTGCTCCATAGCCTTCAGAACAAAGTTGATCTTGTTCTTTTCTTCTACATTGATCTTCACATCAGGTTTTATGCCTATGTTATCAATCGGATGTGCGGGGAGACGCTTAGAACGTGCAATTGGAATAACGAGGTTGAAATCTTTGCAGGGAATATTGAAATATTGCGTGTTACTGTAATCTAAAGTACCCGCCGAATTTTCACCATACACAATTACCCTTTTACTTTGAATAGCGCTTAGAAGAAACGATTCTGCAGAACTTGCAGTATTTCTATCTATCAGGATGCCTATTTTATTGGGGTATCGATAAACCGAATCAAACTTAACCTCGAAATTATCTTTCCCGGAAGGGTTAACGAACTGATTAGGGTTTTTCTTCATCAGATCTATCAGCGTTGTCAAAAAATCCCTACCAGCTTTTGATAGCTCATCATCTTTCAGGTTCTCTGTCAAAACCTCAATATTCTCTTCTGATGAAAGATACTCATCAGGCTTGGTGATTATTGGGTTGGTGTATATGTAAGGCATTATGGCGCTAAAAGCGTAATCTGTACCCCCATCATTGCCTCTTAGATCTATGATCCAATTATGTGCATTTTTTAGTTCTGCGCTGTATGTTGTGAATAAACTATCAATATTTTTCTTTTCACCCCATTCAAACGAAGGGAGCCTTAGCAGGATAGTTTTGTCATCAAGCACCTTAAAGCTGGTTTTGCTTTCCGGTTTGTCGGCTGCCGGTGGTCTAAGCACTGGCTTAGCAAATTGCAGGGTTAATCTTTTCGCTACTTCCGGATACTTCTTACGATATCTCCAATCAAGTTGTACGCGCAGATGGTTGTCTTTGAAATAATTAGTCCATGTTCTTAGTAATACGTAACATGAATCTACAGTATTAGCTGCTAAAGAGTTTACGCTAAGGAATGATGTAAGTTTTTCGAAGTCTTTTCGGTTACCCTTTTTGATCTTATCGTTAAAACCGGCGTAATTATTCTTGACATGGTTTACCACATAATCAAAATTCAGCTGGCAGTTGCATTGCTGTGAAAACGTTATCTGAGGGGCAAACAAGATAAGAACAGCAAAAAGTAACTTCATGTAGATGCGTGTATACTATGATGACGCTGCAAAGCTAACATTGTTGCACACCAGGGATAATTTCTGATAACTGAATGTTTTAAACAATGGTTTTACTGCCATCATTGAGCATCTCGCTCATTTCGATGATTTTCTGGTCGATGTCAGAAACGCATTTATCCATCATCACGATACATTCCTTTTCGTCAACCAGATGCTCTTTTTCGAGGTTCATTAAACCGCGAAGCGTGGCAATAGGGCCACGTATCTGGTGTGATAAATATGATGAGTAATCTGAGAGTTTTTTGTTCTTAACCTGCAGGTCCTTGGTACGTTCGTCGATGATCTCTTCCAGGTGATGGTTAACCCTATCGAGGTTATCTTTTTGCCGTGATACCTCTTCATTTAGACTGGTAAGCTGAAGGTTGGTAGCTGCTTTACGTTTTACGTTGCTTACCAACAAGCCAATTACCACAAGTAATAAACCTGCCACAACGGTTACCGCCCAAAACTTGATACGATCGTTTTGTTGGTTTACCAATAACAACTCGGTATCGCGCTGTTTGGCTTCCTGCCTAAACTGCTCCTGGATCAGGTTGATCTGAGTAGATTCGTTAGAGCTGTGAATGGAACTATCCTGCCTGAATATCAATTGCAGGTAATGCAGCGCTTTTTCGTAATTCTTCTTTTTTGATTCTAACTGATAAATGGTGTAATTATAATCGTTGGTTAGCTTTTCATCTTTTAACGCGCTGGCATAGGCTTCACCTTCGTGTACTATACGCTCAGCATCGTCAAACTTGCCCTGGGCTATATAAAGTGAGGCAAGCGTGAGATTAGTACTCGCTACAGGTTTGTTTAAATCCTGTTCCTTAGCCGCTTTATTAGCCGCTAATAGAAGTTGCTCTGCTTTATCGTACTCGTTAAGGTGGTAATAGATAACCCCCCTGTTCTGGAGACACTGCACCAGGTT
>JAESTD010000182.1 GCA_016763755.1 Mucilaginibacter sp. | reverse complement strand
GTGATACAACCTGCAATTGTTGGCCCAGGCCCGCGTATGTTTGAAAAGATAGCCTTGCCTGCAACCCTAAAAATGGAACTGGCAGATATAAAAGTAATGCAATGCGGTTGTGTAGGTTTACATTACCTAAAAAGCGAATAACAAAAAGGCCGGCAAATTGCTACGAATGGTCGGAAGAGATTCCGGCAATTGGTGCTACCTCCCCCTATTTTGTTCAACATATTTTGTAAGAGCATCGATAGCCGCTCACATACATGAATAAAGAAGTATTGATAAATTTGTCAGTCTGAGCTTGTCGAAGACCTCTACGCACAAAGAGTGGTTCGACAAGCTCACCATGACAGCGGAGTATCAAAAAAACGGCATCCGCACTAATTGCCAGCCCTTTAATTTCTATTTTCTTGAATTAAGGATGCAACTCCAATACAAACCCGCCGCGTGGCATAACGGTAACTGCAACCTTGTGTTTCTGTTCTTCAACCAGGTCGCGGTGTGCTATTTCTCTGGGCGTGTTTCCATCGGTGTACAAAGTACCGTGATAGGCTTTCCTGTCGTTTAAAAATGCAAGGTCTATTACCCAGCTTTTGGCAGTTGCTTCGCCGTTTATACCGGCTATGTAGTAGCTTTTGCCTTTACGCCTTACCAATACGGCATCTTTACCGGGTTCGCCGCTTATCAATTTAACATCATCCCAGGTATTGGGTACAGTGCTTAAAAACTGCTTTACTTTGGCATCCTGACTGTAATAAGAAGAGTCGCTATCGGCAAAATGCATCATGCCAGATTCAAAGATCACGCTCAGCGCCAATTCATGGGTATTGGTAGTTAAGTGCGGGCAGCATTTATAATCAGAAAAAGTTACAGGCGTGTAATCCATTGAGCCTGCGACGTTGCGGGTAAAAACATAAATGGTGTTTAACTGCGCAGCATCGGTAGCAAATTCCTTCGACCAGCCATAGTTCTCGGCCCCACGCACTGATTCCATCGATAACAAATTTGGATAAGTTCGCTGCCATCCGCGTGGCATGGTACTGCCGTGGAATATCACCATTATCTGTTCCTTGGCGGCATCTTTCAAAATATCCTGGTAAAGCTGCATTACATTCTGTTTATCGCTTTGGAAAAAATCAACCTTAACAGCCTTTATCCCCCATGTATGTAATTTCTTAAACTCCTCTTTGCGCTTAACCGGGTCAAACATCACATCGCGAGGTTGCTCGGTAACATTATTATGCGGCCCGCCCGAGTTGTACCAGAATGTAAGGTTAACTTTCTTTTGCTTAGCATGATCTATCAGATCTTGTATATTGCCCCCGCCCTGTAAAATATTCCAGTTAGCATCTACCAACGAATATTCCCATTTCATGTTAGCCGCCAGATCTACAAAGCGGTTAAGCGTTTTAACATTACGGCTACTGGCATGGTCGCTCCACCAGCTCCATGAAGAACGGCCGGGCTTTACCCAGTCTGTATTGCCAATGGCGTTAGGTTCAGCCAAATGATCTATCAATACCGACTCAACTACTGTTGAAACGGTTTTTCCTGCCATTATAACTCTCCAAGGCGTAGCAAAAGGCGTTTTGGCAACCGGGTACTGGCTCCCCTGCCCTAAACCTTCGCCTGCTAACGGGAAAGCAATTTTATAAACCCCATTTTCGCAGTTTTGCTGCAGGTGCATTCCGGCGTTTTCATAGCCTATATTACTTTCAGAGATAAACAACCATTGGTCTGGCGTATGAAACAACGCCGGGAAAGCCCAACCGGCTGTATCCTTTGCTGCTGTGCCTGATGCTATATCGTTGGCGTAAACATTTTCATAAGCAGGATCGTGGTCGTACGGCTCCATCCAGGCAGATGCGTGAGGTACCGAAAATTCTGTCAATTCCTTTGTTAGAATATAGGTTTTGCCCGTCTCAGGGAAACGATATCTGAAAGCAACGCCATCATTATAAGCTCGTATATCAATAGTTATTTGGCTATTCCCTGCATTTTTAAATGTTATACTGGTTTCGTTGCCCTGCGCATGATATACCCTGTATTTGCCTGTTGGCAATACATAAATATCATTAATACGATGAGTATTGGTATTAATGAAGCTAAGCCCTTCCGTAAATTTTATATCGGTGGTTTCTATGCCCAATTTAGATGACGGCATCACAACTGCAGTTCCGTTCTGCACAGTATATGACAACTGCCCATTATTTAACTTTAAGGTAAGCTGCAGAGATCTATCAGGCGACTGGACACTCCACTCATTCTCAGCTTTAAGTTGTGACGCTGTTGCTGCAAATGCTATAAAACAAAATAAAACGATCAGTGAAGTCCGTAGATAATTAGTCATCGATATAATTTGTGTATTTTTTACGTTGAAGCAATTTAAACCGTTTTAGTTAAATTTAAAAATGCACAAATAGTTTTAATTAAAAAATCAATTCAAGAAGTTACAACTACGTTGTTATCGTCCTGCTTACGTTTAAGGATCAACGCGCTTATCAGGCTAACCATCAACGCTATCGGTAAAATTTCCAGATAGGTAAATAATATCACCCCAAATATAGTCCCATATAGCTTTTTCATATCCAGCATCATTTTAGTCTGCTCGGCAATTTCAGCAGTGCTTGCACCGCTATGCTTAATCCTGTCAATGCTTCGTGCAGTGTACCTGTCCATAAAATCGGGGATAAAGAAATAATAGTCTATAAGCCAAGCAATAACATATACCGATGATGCGATCAAACTTATATACAAACCAATTTTAAAAGCTTCTCCAAAAGTAATAACACCGCCATTTTGCTTATCGCGATAAGTTTTTATAGCTACAAAAATAAAGGAGAAAGCCAACAGCATTGAGGCATAGCCCAACCACATATTGCCTTCAAAAGTGCCAGCAGCGTAGCAATAGGCAATACTGCCCAACATCCATAAGGTTACAATTGTGGCGGCAATGGCGCCATACTTAAGTACATATTTTTTCATGATTTTAATTTTTGATCCGGCTCAAAATTGGAGATATAGCTTTAAACAAGGCTCATACTTTAGGGTGATTTTGATAAAAGATCAACACGATCATACTAAAGTACTAATGTTTTTACGCTATAATACGCAGTTTTTTTGCCTTATCAATTGCCTGGGTGCGGCGCCGAACATCCAGTTTTTCAAAAACTTTTGACGAATGGGTTTTAATGGTATTGAGCGATACAAACATCTGCTCGGCTATATCCTGATTGCTTAATCCCTGTGCCATTAGCTGCAGAACTTCCAATTCGCGTTTACTTAAACCCGTGCTGCTGATAGCAGCATTATCCGGTTCAAAATTTCCGCCATCGGTAACAATATGTTTTTCTATGATGCGTGTTTCTATTTTAGGCTTAGATAACTTAGCATATAACCACATGCCCAGCGCTGTAAACAAGACTGCAATACCACCGGCATAAAGCTCAACAGAATTATCGATAAGGATAAAACGCCACTCCAGCCATCTCAATAGCAATAACAATACAGCCAGCAAAATACTGTAAATTATTACGGAACGATATTGGGAAAGAAAATTTAGTGGCATTATTAACCTTAAAATAAGGCAATATGACGCTAATATAAAAACTAAAACAGATTAAAAATCTTCGTCGCCGAGGAGTTTGTTAAGATATGCGCCGGTAAAACTACCAGTAGCCACCGCATTTGCCACGCTACGCATAGGTGAACAATTATCTCCGACGGCAAAAATACCCGGCACCGTAGTTTCACCAAACATGTTAGTTTGCAAATGCCCTGTTTTAGTAAATTCGCAACCAAGTTGCTTTGGTATATCACTTTTCTGAACAAAGGCTGGCTTGTAAAAGATAAATTCTGCAGGTATATCATTTCCGTTTTGTAGAATAATATGATTTACATTTCCATTTGTATGCTGGAGCGAAACGATGGGCGATTCAATGATTGCGATCTTATGTTTCCTGAGTTTTGCAACCTGTTCATCATTAAAATCAGCAGGACCATTGGTAAAAACGGTTAGGTATTTACTCCAGTTACTGATGAGTTTTATATACTCAAAGCCCTCATCCCCGTTTGCGATAACCGCCAGTATTTTGCCCCGTTCTTCATAACCATGGCAATACGGGCAATGGATAATTGATTTAGGCCAACATTCACTAAAGCCTGGTATTACAGGTATTATATCTTTAATACCACTTGCAAAAATTAGCTTCCGGGCTGTAAGTGGCTTGCCGTCTTTAAGTAGAACCTCAAATAAATCGTTCTTTTTAATTACCTGTGTAACGGTATCGCTTAATAAATTTACGGACGAATATTGTAAAACTTGCTGCCTTGCAGTTAATGCGATAGCTGCCGGCTCTGCTCCGTCATGCGTAAGAAAATTATGGGAATTGCTCACCGTCTTGTTACAGGGATCATGGTTATCCACTACCACAACATTTCTAAGCGAACGCCCGAGACTCATAGCCGCAGACAACCCTGCATAGCTACCGCCAATTATTACTATATCAACCATATAAAAATATATTTAATGCATCAAAGTTGCATTAATATCATTCCAGTTCAAATTTATAATTGTAAAACTTTTGTCAGGCTTTGTACGTAAAAAAGCTGCAAAATAACGGCCGCTTATAAGCTCTGTGACTTACGCATCTTTAAATGATAATTTGGCTATAAAAGCCCGCATTAGAATGTTTTTTGTTAATATAGCCCGATAATCAGGCTTTAAAAATTCGCACATGAAAAAGGTATCTGTTGTTACCATTAATTTTAATCAGGACAAAATAACCGAAGAATTATTGGTATCTATTGCCGAAACCAATACCTATCCTGCGCTTGAGGTTATTGTTGTTGATAATGGCAGCACGGTAAACCCTATCCCACAATGGACGAATAAGTATCCGGATGTGAAATTTATCCGGTCTGAAACTAACGAAGGTTTTTCCGGCGGCAATAACATTGGTATAGCCCAGGCCACCGGTGATTATTATTTCCTTGTGAACAACGATACCGAGTTTTCGCCGGGCCTTGTGCAAAAGCTGGTTGATGTTTTAGACACACGTCCTGAAGTGGGAATCGTGTCGCCAAAACTGGTTTATGATTTCGACAGGAGCATTATCCAGTACGTTGGTTTTACATTGGTAGATTATTATACCTGCCGCAATCAAGCCGTTGGTAAGGGCGTAAAAGATACCGGCCAGTACGATAACCTATTGGGCCAAACCGGTTACTGCCATGGCGGTGCCATGATGGTTAAAAAAGAGACCTGCGAAAAAGCCGGTTTAATGGCAGATAATTTCTTTATTTATTATGAAGAGGTTGACTGGGGCGAGCGTATCAACAAATCGGGTTATCAGGCTTGGGTACGTGGCGATGCCGTTATATACCACAAAGAATCGATGACCGTGGGTAAAAAAAGTGCCTTTAAGGAATATTTCATGAACCGGAACCGCATCCTGTTCATCAGGAGAAATGCGCCTGCTTTTAAGGCATTGGTATTCTATATCTATTTTGTGCTGCTGGTGGTTCCGCGTAATATCATCAACTACATTAAGGAAAAGAAATACAATTTTATAGGTTTACTTTTCCGCGCTGTTTGGTGGAACGTAACCAACAGTAAAGACAGCACCAAACTGGGCTACACGGTTAACAAGGTATCATGATAGCTGCGCTGTGGATTAGTTTGTTCATCGTGGCTTATACATTTGTGGGCTATGGTTTTTTGCTCTACTTTATTATCAAAATAAAACGTGCAGTTAAGGATAAACCACAATTACCTACTGTTGCCGAAAACGAACTACCTACTTGTACACTGGTAGTTGCAGCCTATAATGAGGCGCATTTTATAGCCGAAAAAATAAAGAATAGTCTTGCGCTGCAATATCCTGCCGGCAAACTCAAATTTGTTTTCGTTACCGATGGATCATCAGACCAAACGCCTGAGGTGATTGCACAATTTCCCCAGATTCAGTTGTTACACCGGCCAGAGCGAGCCGGTAAAATTGCAGCAGTACACCGTGCCATGGAATATGTAGATACCGAAGTAGTGGTATTTACAGACGCCAATACTTTTCTTAACCCCGAGGCAATAGTTCGTATCTGCCGCCATTACAGCGACCCGACAGTTGGTTGTGTAGCGGGCGAGAAACGTGTACACATGGATACCAATGCCGATGCCAGCGCGGCGGGTGAAGGTTTTTACTGGAAATATGAATCGACCTTAAAAAAATGGGACTCGGAATTGTACTCGGTGGTTGGGGCAGCGGGTGAACTATTTAGCGTACGCCGAAATCTTTATCAGGATGTTCCGCCAGACACGGTGCTGGACGATTTTATGATCTCTATGCTGATTGCCGAGCAAGGTTACCGAATTATCTACGAACCGGATGCTTACGCTGTAGAAAATGCGTCTGAGAACGTGTCTGAAGAACTAAAACGAAAGATCCGAATTGCAGCAGGTGGCATCCAGTCTATATTGCGATTGAAGAGTTTATTGTTCTCGTTCAAATATCCTGTGTTATCGTTTCAATATGTTAGCCATCGAGTATTACGGTGGACGGTTACGCCGTTTTTCCTGATACTGGCTTTTGTACTTAACCTGCTACTGGTAATTAATGACACCAACTGGTTTTACATATTCATGTTTGCTGCGCAGATATTGTTCTATTGCCTTGCACTGTTAGGCTTTGTGATGGAAAGTCGTCAAGTACGCATTAAAGCATTGTTTATCCCCTATTATTTCTGTGTGATGAACTATGCTGTAATGGCCGGTATTATCCGTTATTTCACCAAGAAACAAAGCTCTGTTTGGGAAAAAGCGCAACGGAAGGTGTGAGTCTATCCAGCTCAATAAGAAGTGCGTCTTTGCGAGGAACGAAGCAATCTCTTCAGGGCAATCGGACACCTTGCATAGGGAATCTGCTTAAAGAGATTGCTTGTTCCTCGCAATGACGAGAGGTATACGAAATCCAGCCAATCCAAAAAACCCGATTAATCCCGGTCAATCCCTTCCCACCGATAACTTTCATTCTCCAGTCCTATCAGGTCGATCACGCGATTTACTACCGTCGTGGCCAGTTCTTCGATAGTTTGGGGTTTGCTGTAGTACGATGGTATGGCGGGGCAGATAATACCGCCAGCCTCTGTAATCGTGGCCATATTGCGGATATGGATAAGATTTAAAGGCGTATCGCGAGCCACGAGGATCAGTTTGCGGCGTTCCTTAAGGATTACGTCAGCAGCACGTGTGATCAGGTCGTCAGACACGCCAGAGGCTATGCGGCCCATGGTGCCCATTGAACAGGGAACTACAACCATGGTATCAAACTTTGCCGAGCCTGATGCAAAGGGTGCCATAAAATCATTTTTAGCGTAGTATTTGAACGGGTAGTTGCCGTGGGTGGCGTCATCAAGCTCAAACTCCCAAACCTGTTTGGCGTTATCGCTCATTACAATCCCAATTTCGGCTATCTGGCTTTGCAGTTGCTGTAATTTATCAAGTAATAATTTGGCGTAAATAGATCCGCTTGCACCGGTAACCGCTACTACAATCTTTCTTTTCATGATACTATTGGGTACAAATAAACGGAAGAAAAGTTACAGGCACAAAAAAGGGTCGAATAACTCGTACTCGACCCTACATCTACCTATGAAAAACATGCCCTTTGAGCGGGCAATACAAATGTACTAACTGTTTTAATTATTTTAAAATAATTTGTTAAAATTATTTTAACTAACTGTTGAGCTATTTTTCTCTATCAGCGTTTGGATGATCCCATCAACCATACCTACCGTTGGCACATATATAGTTTTGATGTTAGCGCACTTAAGCACAGTAAGATAGATCTCGCAGGCAGGGATGATTACGTCGGCCCTGTCCTGGTTCAATCCAAGAACATTAATGCGGTCTTTAAGCGAAAAAGAGTTCAGATAATTGTACAACGCGCGGAGCTTAACATAGCTCATCGGAACGCCATCTTTCTCTTGCGATAAGCGATACAATTTATTGATATTACCGCCTGTACCAATGCCATAAATATTTTTATGCATGCGGGTATGTTCGCGGATAAATCCTTCATTTCGTTCCAGGTCTCGTCCCTGTCCTGGTTATCCAATATGCGGATGGTACCCAAGTTGAATGATTGCGATGCCACTAACTCGCCATTACTGAATAATGACAACTCGGTGCTGCCACCACCTACATCTATATACAGGTAATTTTTATTCTTATCTATATTGATCTCGGCATGGCTGGCGTAAATGATCTTAGCTTCTGTTTCGCCATGTACTATCTGCAGATCAATGTTTGCCAGTTCTTTGATTTTTTGAACAACCTCTGCCCCATTCTGAGCCTCACGCATAGCTGAGGTGCCGCATGCCATGTAATCAGTAACGCGGTAAACGTCCATCAGATTACGGAAAGCTATCATTGATTTCACCAGATCATCCGTTTTTCTTTCAGACAGGTTCTTCGCCAAAAAAGCATCATCACCCAAACGTACTGGCACACGGATAAGGGTGTTCTTTTTAAACGATATAGAACCGTTATTCTCAATTATCTCGGCTATCAGTAACCTTACTGCATTAGACCCTACATCAATGGCTGCGTATCTCAATTTGTTAAATTTTTATTCTTTAGATAGGTGTAAATATCAATCTGGGCGCGGGTTAATACTTCCGCTTGCGTTTTGTGGTAACGGTTAATATTGCTGCCGGTAATATCACGTGCTTTGGTATTATCGCTCAACTGTATATCGATGATATCGCGTATTTCCTGTCGAAGGTCATCATCCAATACAGGGAAACCTACTTCAACACGGTTCTCTATGTTACGTGTCATAAAATCGGCGCTGGTTAGGTAGATGAGCTCTTTGCCGCTGTTCCCGTAGATGTGTACGCGGGCATGCTCCAGGTATTTATCTACAATGGATATCACTTCAATATTTTCGCTAAAGCCTTTTATGCCCGGTATTAAACAACACATTCCACGCACAATGATCCTGATCTTTACCCCGGCGGTACTGGCCTGGTACAGTTTGTTGATCATCTGCTCGTCCGCGAGGCTGTTCATCTTCAAGATCATGTAGGCACGCTTACCGGTTTTAGCGATCCTCATCTCATTGTCGATGAGCTTGTATATAGCAGGGCGAGAATCTATCGGCGATACGATCAACGTTTTTAAACCTTTTGGTAATACGCCACGGCTCAATGCCTTGAAAATAGCCACAAGGTCTGTTGTGATCTTTTTATCAGCAGTTAAAATGCTATGATCTGCGTAAATGGATGCCGTTTTTTCGTTAAAGTTACCGGTTGATAAACAGGCGTAATGCATTGGCTTACCTTTTTCCATACGGGTTACCAGGCAAATTTTAGAGTGCACTTTGTAACCATCAATACCGTATAGCACGGTTACGCCCTCTTCTTCGAGGCGATTACTCCAGTAGATGTTATTTTGCTCATCAAAACGGGCACGCAGCTCAACCAGGCAAGTTACCTTCTTACCGTTTTTAGCGGCATTTATCAGTGCGTGAACTATTTTTGAGTTTTCGGCCAGACGATAAACTGTGATGCTTATCTCGCGCACTTTTGGGTCAATAGCAGCCTCTCGCAGAAAATGTATGATATAATCAAACGATTGGTATGGCGTACTGATCAGATAATCTTTCTTAGCGATCAATCCCATTAAACTCTTACCGAATGATAAACTGTCAACCGGCAGCGGCTGGTTCTTTTTATACTCCAGATCGGGGCGCCCGATATTAGGGAACGCTATAAAATTCTTGAAGCTATGATAGCGGTTACCCGGAATAAGGCTTGATTTCTCCAGCTTCATCTTTTTTAACAAATAGCCTACCATATCAGGCGGCATCTCGCTATCATACAACAAGCGCATCGGTTTACCTTTACGGCGTTTCTGCAAGCTTTTCGATAGCGCATCAATAAACTTTTCGCTTACCTCTTTATCCAAATCAAGCTCGGCATCGCGGGTTAACTGCAGCGAGTACGCTTCTATCGAATCGTGCTCAAAAATGAAGAAGATATCCTCTAAGCTGTAGCGGATAATATCATCGAGCAGGATAATAAACTTCAGGTTATTGGTTTCTGGCAATACCAGGAAACGCGACAAGTTATCCGGGAACTCAATAAGTGCAAACCTCGATTTTTTATTCTTGGTTAGCCTTACAAAGAAATAGATTGCACGGTCGCGCAACTCGGGCATTGGCAGCTCATCATCCAGCATGATGGGCACCAGTGTGGATAAGAGCCTTTCGCGGAAAAAGCTTTTAACAAACTCGCCACGGGTTACGTTCAGCTGTTTATCATTTAGCAAAAAGATCTTTTCCTCTGCTAACTGCTTAACAATAATATTCTCGTACAGGTTATTAAACTTCTTCTCCTGCTTTACAACGATGTTCTTTATCTGGCTTAATAACTTCTTAGGATTGTAACCCAATATCTCTTTAGAGCGCTCGTTTAAATTAGCTAAACGGGTCAACGTCGCTACCCTAACACGATAAAATTCATCGAGGTTTGATGAGAATATAGCAAGGAACTTGATACGCTCGATAAGCGGAACAGTGGGATCGGCAGCTTCCTGCAATACCCTGTCATTAAAATACAACCAACTTATTTCCCTGTTTATTAGCGGAGCGTTCTTGATATCCATAAGGCTATACCTGCAAAACTGTAGATTTATTTGTTAAGTTAATATTAACTAATTAGTACATGATGTGTTTTTGTTTATGCATTAGCACAAAATAGTGATAGGGTTGTTAAAAACTGTAACTTTGTGCCTTAATTACAAAACCAATACACATGCCTTCATTTGATATTGTAAGCAAAATAGACGGACAAACGCTTGATAACGCCATCAATGGTGCTAAAAAAGAAATCCTTAACCGTTACGATTTTAACGATTCGAAAAGTACGGTTGAGTTGGACAAAAAAACCAATGTAATAACTATAGTTACCGAGAATGATATGCGCCTTAAAGCAATTGAGGATAGCATCATAAGCCGCATGATGAAACAAAATCTTGACCCAAAAGCGCTTGATTTTGGCGACGAGCAATCTGCATCTGGCCACATGATCCGTAAAGAGATAAAGATAAAAGAGGGCCTGGATAAAGAAGCCGCCAAAAAGGTTGTTAAAAAGATAAAAGACAGCGGCCTCAAAGTACAAGCCTCTATCATGGACGATCAGGTGCGAGTTACTGCAAAAAAAATAGACGACCTGCAGGCAGTTATAAGCCTTTGCCGCGGTGAAGACTTTGGCCAGCCACTACAATATATTAACATGAGGAACTAACGGTTCCTCATGTTTTTTAGCGATTTAAGCTGATAAGATGCCCATTCTCATCCATCGCTTTCAAAAAAAAAGACCGCCCCAATGCGGAGCGGCCTTCAACTAAACCAACTTTCTATGAAAACAAATTCTTGTTAATCAAGGCATAGCTTATTTTACAGCTATTTCTCTTGATTGATATTTCGCATCTTCTCTTTTAGCAACGGTTAATTTCAATATACCGTCGGTGTAATCAGCTTCGATTTTTGAATAGTCAACAGTTTCAGGCAGGGTGAATGACCTTGCGAATGAATTGTAGCTGTATTCGCGCTTGCTGTATTTTTTTGTTTCGCTATTGTTCTCAGCTTTTTTCTCTGCGGATACAGAAAGAATATTTTTATCCAGGCTGATCTTGAAATCTTCTTTCTTTAAACCCGGGGCAGCTAATTCGATATGAAATTCGATATCATTTTCTGCAATGTTTACTGCTGGCACGCGGCTTACCAAACGATCAGAAATAAATGAATCGTTAACTAATGATTCAAAAGCATCAGCGAAATTATTTTTTAGTCCGTTGTTGAATTTTACTAAAGTCATGTTTTATATCTCCTTAAAATTTTGTTTTATTAACTTCGTTTAGCTTAAGTCAACTGTTATACCAACGTCTGTTTTCCGAATTTAGCAGACAAAAAGTCCGATAAACCTATTTTTATACAGACAAAATGTCTTTTTATGGCTGAAAAACTATCAGATTACAGATATACGACCCCTATTACTATCCGTTTCTCAGATATTGATGCGGTAGGTCACGTAAACAACGCAGTGTATTTGACCTACTTCGAACTCGCCCGGATCAATTACTGGAGAGAAGTTGCCGGATGGAATATCCGCAACCATGGCATCATCATTGGCCGTTCGGAGATAAACTACCTAAAACCTGTTACCATCGATGATACGCTTGCCTGCTATGTACGCGTAGTTCGCATAGGAAACAGCAGTTTTGACATCATGCATGTATTGGTAAAACAGACCGATAAAGGAGAAGAAATATGCACCACCTGCAAAACGGTGTGCATCAGTTATGATTATCAGGCTGCAAAATCTGTAGCTATCCCAACTGAAGGCAGGCAAAGGATGATTGATTATGATGAGCCAAGATTAATTTTGAATACAAACTAAGACCGGGATTAAACGGAATTATAAAATGCCATGTCATTGCGAGCGATAGCGTGGCAATCTCATAGACAGAAAATTGTAAAAGAGATCCAGCACAACGAATAGCCGTATTATGAGATTGCCACGTCGCTATCGCTCCTCGCAATAACACATCCAAAATCAATACAATCCATTAATCACAATAATCAGCGGTCAAATATCTTCCCCGGGTTTAATATCCCTTTAGGATCAAACACCTGTTTAATGCCTTTCCAGATAAGAAAATGCGTGTTGGTGTACTTCAAAGGCATATAATCTTTTTGTACCAGGCCTATGCCATGCTCACCGGAGAGTGTACCACCCAGTGAAATAGTAAGTTCAAATATTTCTGTAATACCGTCTCTCAGTTTATTATTCCAGTCCTGATCGCTCATGCCGGCTTTTACAATGTTTACGTGCAGGTTGCCATCACCCGCATGACCATAACAAACCGATTCAAAGCCATATTTAGCACCTATCTCTTTAATTCCTTTAATGAGTTGCGGCAAAGCGGCGCGTGGCACTACGGTATCTTCTTCTTTGTAAACCGAGTTTGACTTTACCGATACGGCCATGGTACGGCGAATGCGCCATAACTCTTCTTTTTGAGCGGATGAATCGGCAAACAAAACGTTAGAGCAATTATGAGTTTCCAGCACCCCGTTTATCACCTCACAATCTCCGAAGATCACATCCTGGTTACTGCCATCAACTTCTATCAGTAGAAAAGCACCGATCTCGTCTTTAAGGTCGAAGGCAATGCCATCATGCTCTATCACCCACTCCATGCCTTTGCGTTCCATAAACTCTAATGCCGACGGCACAACACCAGCCCTGAATATTGCTGACACAGCCGCGCAAGCATCCTCATTAGTAGGGAATGAAGCCAGCATCAGCACGTCTTGCGTAGGCCGAGGGATCAGCTTCGTCACAATTTTTGTAACGATACCTAACGTGCCTTCAGATCCGATTATCAATTGCGTAAGGTTATACCCCGAAGCATATTTGAGTGTATTGGCACCAGTCCATATCACATCTCCGCTTGGCAATACTACCTCAAGGTTGAGCACATATTCGCGAATGGTGCCATATTTAACCACCCTTGGGCCACCACTGCAGTTGGCTACGTTACCGCCAATAAAACAGCTTCCTTTACTTGCAGGATCTACCGGATAAAGAAGGCCTTTTTCGGCAACAGCATTCATAAATATCTCGGTGATCACTCCCGGCTCAACAGTAGCCTGTAAATTTTGCTCATCAATCTCGATGATCTTATTAAAGCGTTCCATAGAAAGTAACACACCGCCCTTTACAGGCAATGCCCCGCCGGCTAAGCCAGTACCTGCGCCGCGTGCAGTAACAGGTATCATGTTATCGTTACATAGTTTTAGCAAAGCTGAGATATGCTCAACTGATTGCGGTTTAACCACAACTTCAGGATAATAAACCAGATCTTCAGTCTCATCATGACTATAGTTGGCTATGTCGTCCCTATTCGTCACAACAGCACCATCGCTAACAATAGCTTTAATTTTGGCGAGTATATTTTCGGTTATCTTGTTAAAATCCATGGCGGTTTATTTTTGGTAACTAAGGCTGATTACCGATTGTTTTATCGGGCTGTTAAACGGCGGGGTCTGTTTTTTAATGGTTACCTCTGCGGTTTCTATAAATGTGAAGGAGATTTTTACGCGCTCAAGGATAGCTTCAGCCGCGGTTTCGATCACCTTGCGGGTGATGGCCATTTCTTCTTTGATAATGGTGTACAATTCTTCATAATTTACGGTATGATTAAGGGTATCATCAGCAAATGAACCCTTTTGCCGAAAGCTTACCTGTACATCTATCAAAAAGCGGGTACCAATTTTTTGCTCCTCGGGATAAAACCCGTGGTAAGCAAAAACCTCAACACCCTCTAAAGCTACCTTTATCATAAGGCCAAAAATAAGGATTATGTTGAAGTTTACTCACCCTTTAAAGAAGCCCCACCCAAACCCTCCCCGAAAGGGAGGGCTTTAGAAACAAATATTTTAAAGTCTCCCCTTTCAGGGGAGATTTAGAGGGGGCTAAGAGATGGTAGCGCATGAAGTGCCGCGGGGTGAGTCCAAATTCCTATATTTGAATAACCAATATCTGCTACCATGGCTAAAACCGACCTCTACGAAGCGCCTGATTATTATTTGTTAGATGAACTGCTTAGCGATGAGCACAAGCTTATCCGTGGCAGCGTACGCGAATGGGTGAAAAAAGAAGTTAGCCCGATAATTGAAGACTATGCGCAACGTGCTGAGTTTCCCAAACATCTTTTAAAAGGCCTTGGTGAGATTGGTGCGTTTGGCCCAACCATCCCCGTTCAATATGGTGGTGCGGGTTTAGATTATACTGCCTATGGTATTATTATGCAGGAAATCGAGCGTGGCGACTCGGGAATACGCTCTACGGCTTCTGTGCAAGGATCACTGGTGATGTATCCTATTTACGCTTATGGTAGCGAAGAGCAAAAGCACAAATATTTGCCTAAACTGGCTACAGGTGAGTTAATGGGTTGTTTCGGCCTTACTGAGCCAGACCACGGCTCAAACCCCGGCGGCATGGTTACCAATATCAAAGACGCCGGCGATCACTATCTTCTTAACGGAGCCAAGATGTGGATCTCAAATGCCCCATTTGCTGATATTGCAGTGGTTTGGGCCAAGGATGAGGAAGGAAAGATCCGCGGACTGATAGTAGAGCGCGGCATGGAAGGTTTCACCACTCCGGAAACGCATAACAAATGGTCGTTACGCGCATCAGCAACGGGCGAGTTAGTTTTTGATAACGTAAAAGTGCCCAAGGAAAACATCTTCCCTAACGTATCAGGTTTAAAAGGCCCTTTGGGATGCCTTAACCAGGCGCGTTACGGTATAGCATGGGGAGCCCTGGGTGCAGCCATGGATTGTTATGACACAGCCCTGCGCTACTCAAAGGAGCGCGTGCAATTTGGCCGTCCGATAGGTGGTTTCCAACTACAGCAGAAGAAACTCGCCGAAATGATAACCGAGATAACCAAAGGGCAATTACTGGTTTGGCGTTTGGCAACACTGAAGAATGAGAACCGCGCAACAGCCGCCCAAATATCAATGGCTAAACGTAACAGCGTTGAGGTAGCCATTACGATTGCACGTGAGGCAAGGCAGATGCTTGGCGGCATGGGAATCACCGGCGAATATCCAATAATGCGGCACATGGCGAACCTTGAATCGGTAATTACGTATGAAGGAACACATGATATTCATCTGCTTATAACCGGCATGGATGTCACCGGTGAGAATGCCTTTAAATAGTTGTAGTTTAAATAAATATAGCTACAAGTGGTAAATTAGCCGTTATAGTTTTATATTTGTTTACACTATTAACTGTTACTAAATTGACGCTCGTACCCGTCAACACTCAAAAAAAATTGATCCGGTTCTGCTGGCTGCTTGCTTTTGCGGCTTTCTTTTCAGCGTGCGATAAACCGGGTATCACAAAAGACTCGGGGCAATATTCTGATGAATTTCTTGAGATCCAGCATAAAGCTGACAATCAATTTGGTGCCGACGCAGTGAAAAAAGGGTACTTATACTTGGATTCTGCCTTTTCTAAATTAAAACACCCTACTGTTAATGATCGGTTCAGATATTACGCTTTAACATATGTTTATTATCAAAAAACCCTAAAGGACTACGACAAAGCGCTTACCTATGCTGACAGTATGCTTGCGTTAGCAAATAAAAGCGTTAACCCCAAACAATACTCCATGAACTATGCCGAGGCAAACTTTGCGCGCGGCGATACTTATTTTGAACAAAAACAATTTAGTGAAGCCTACCAGGCTTATTATCAGGGTTACCTAACAGGCAAAAATTATTTTAACCTTGCCGCACTTAGTGATTATACCTACCGGATGGGCATGATCATGTATAAAAAAGAACATTATAAGCTGGCAGCCAACTATTTTAAAGATAGTTATCACCAATTATCAACAGAAGGCAAAACACTTGACCGTGGTTTCCCTGGTTTTTACCGTTTGCAGGAATTGCTGGATAATATCGGTATCAGTTATAAACATAATAATGAACCGGATAGCGCCATTAAATATTTTGATGCTACGCTGGCTTACATAAACGCAAACGCAGATAAATTTAAAGATCGAAAACTTCATATTGAAATGGCGCGTGGCGTAGTTTATGGCAATAAAGCCGAAATTTACATGCAAACAAGGCAATATGCCAACGCTGCCGCTTTGCTTAAGAAAAGTATTGCCATTAACATACAGCCGGGTTTTGACAACCATGATGCCGAGTTATCTGAAATAAAATTAGGCCAGGTATACCTCGATATGGGTGCTGCCGATTCTTTGATAAATTTATTAAGCAACCTTCGCCGCCAGTTAGATACCGTTGCTAATCCCGACGCTGAGGCAGATTACAACCGCTTGCTTGGTAACTATTACGTAAAACGAAACGAACCTGTACAGGCTATTGATCACATCCAGCGGTATAATCTCATGAAAGATTCCCTTGCTAAGCGAGCGAGTTTATTAATGGAGAGTGATGTAAATCAACAACTTGCCATTTATGAAAAGCAGCACGAGATAGACAGATTAAGTAACAGCAGTAAGTTACAAACGATTTACCTGTATGTAAGCTTATTTTTGGGGTTCATGGCTTTGATAATCGTTTTTTTGGTATACCGGAATTTTAAAAGGAGCCGCAAGGAAGTCAAAACTATTAACTTACTTAACAAGCAGATAAATGAACAGAATCACAACCTGGAAACTGCCCTGCAAGAAATAAATACCAGCAGCCAGGAAAAAGACCGCATTTTGAGAGCAGTAGCGCACGATCTGAGAAATCCTATCGGTGGTATCGCCTCTTTAACCACTTTGATGGCCGAAGAAGATTACAGCGATGAGCAAAAGGAAATGATAAATCTCGTAAAAGAAACATCATTAAACTCGTTGGAATTGATTAACGAGATCTTAGAAGCTACCAACATTAACTCGGTTGAATTTAACCCCGAGCCAACTGATATAAATGGTTTATTAAGCAACAGCGTAGATTTACTGCGGTTTAAGGCCGCCGAAAAAGGACAGCAAATTTTGCTTGAACCTTTAGATAAACAATTAGAATTGGTAATAAGCCGCGAAAAAATATGGCGTGTTATCAGCAACCTGATCACCAATGCTATAAAGTTTAGCCCAACCGGAGGCATTATTCAGGTTAAAGCGCTTGAATTTGAAGAACATAAAGTGGTAATTGCCGTAAAGGATAATGGCATTGGTATTCCTGACAAAATGAAAGACCAGATCTTCAACATGTTTACCAGTGCGCAACGCCCCGGCACCGCTGGCGAAAAATCTTTCGGTTTAGGTTTATCTATCTGCAGGCAGATAATGGAAAAGCATCACGGCAAGATCTGGTTTGAAAGCGATGTAGATAAGGGCACAACGTTCTTCATCAGCCTACCTGTCATTACAGCCGGCGTAAGAAGCAACTCAACTCAAAAATTCAGCAAGCCAACGGCCTGAAGCCTTTATAATACGTTTTTGGGTGTCAAAATCAACGTGGATCAATCCAAATCGCGGGTGATAACCTTCAGCCCATTCAAAATTATCGGTCAGCGTCCACACAAAATAGCCTTCAACATTATAACCTTCCTGTTTGGCTTTTAACACCTGTTGCAGATGGGTTTGCAGGTAAGTAACACGGCGTTGGTCGTCAACCTCGTTATTAAAAACCGTATCAGGAAAAGCGGCCCCGTTCTCGGTAATGATGATTTTTTTGATCTGAGGATAAGCATTAAACTTTTTGATCATCTCATAGATGCAAGGTGGGTAAACTTCCCACTTCATATCGGTAAGTTCAACGCCCCTGTCCTGCGCTTTAACCAGGCTGGCACCGATGTATGGTGTAAAAAACGAATATTTTACAATCTCGCGGGTGTAATTTTGTATTCCTATAAAATCAAAATCGAAAGTCATGTCGGCTTCATCGCCGGGCAGGATATATTTGTTGATCCCTTTTAACGCTTTCACCTCATCTGTAGGGTACCCAAGGCCTAAAAGCGGTTCAATGTAAAGTCTGTTGATCAACGCGTCAGCACGTTTGGCAGCAGCAATATGTTTAGGCTTATCAGCATAAGGCTCAATGTATGAACAAGAAAAAGTGTTGCCTATCTGAGCCTCAGGGCAAAGCTCGCGCAGTACCCTCGCTCCTGCTACAATGCTTAATACTACATGGTGGATGGCTGGTAAAAAGTTGCGCAAACCTGTACGGCCAGGTGCATGTATTCCTAAAAAATATCCCGCGCCGGTAAACACTGCCGGTTCATTCATTACCATCCAATGCTTTACGCGGTCGCCAAAGTTTTTGGCACAAACAGTAACAAAGTTGCTGAACCAGGCAACTATCTTGCGATTTGTCCAGCCCCCGTTATCTTCCAGTATTTGGGGTAAATCCCAGTGGTAAACGGTGACCCATGGCTCGATACCTTTCTCAAGGCAATAATCAATAACTTTGTTGTAGTGGTCGATACCTGCCCGGTTTATTTCGCCGGTGCCTTTTGGTAAAACGCGGCTCCAAGCAATAGAAAAACGAAAGTTGGGAATGTTGAGTTCTTTTATCAGGTCAATATCCCGCTTGTAATCTTTGTAGAAATCGCATGCATGCGTAGGCACATCACCATTAAGTATTTTGCCTTTTTTTGCGCTAAAGGTATCCCATATTGATGCACTTTTGCCATCGGCATCGCACGAACCTTCTATTTGTAATGCCGCGGTAGAAACACCCCAGGCAAAATCATCGCCGAAAAGAGATCTGTTCAAAGAAGTAAAAGAGTGGTCAGTATCCATTAATTTGAGCCCAAGCGTAGCCCAAAATGTGCATTATAATTGTATAAAAGAAACCCTAAGAAAAATTAGTGCATAAAAGAGGATTTCATCCCTCTTAAAAACAGCCATTCGCGAAAATGATTTACAACGGCGCTCAGTCTTTTGATCAATTTCATAACGTTTCACATTTGTTGGTATTCAAATTTAACCGGCAGTTATTTAGTTACGGTATTATAAATGTTATCTAATTGTAAACAAGCAGCTCTGTAAACCGGGTATTTACCGCAAATAATGCTATATTATGACAGCCCGGTTTTAGGATTGTTACTAACGTTGATTACATTTGCTGCCGATGAAGGCCCATTTTACTTGCTTATTTCATTACGACAATTTCTGCAACAAACTGATAATAGATCTTTTGCTAAGCACCGGTTTAACAGGCAAACCGGTCGACCTGATGTCGCACACCTTAGTTGCCCAACAAATATGGTTGAGCCGTTGCTTATTCAGGCCATCCCCCACAGCTGAACTTTGGGCGCCAGGCAAAATAGAAAACCTGACCGCAGCTAATAACAAGAACTTTCAAGAATGGGTAACCTATATCGACACGCTGCAACCTGCAGACTTTGATACCGTGTTTAACTACAAAAACACTAAAGGCATACCTTTTAGCGACCCATTGGTTGATATTATTACGCATGTTATAAACCATGGCACACATCATAGGGCGCAAATTGGCCAGTTATTAAAAGCTGCGGGGGCAGAACTACCCTCAACAGATTATATCCATTATATCAGAAATCATAAAACGTCTATACTTAGCACACAATGAAAAGAATTTTCGCCGCTGCAATTTTAAGCGCCACTCTATTTGGCTGCGCTG
>JAESTD010000181.1 GCA_016763755.1 Mucilaginibacter sp. | reverse complement strand
GCACAGGTGCGCGGCTTTGCCGAGGATTTCCTGGGTAAAGAGAACGTGGTTGACCTGGATATATGGATGGCTGCGGAAGACTTTGCTTACTACTCTCAAGTGGCTGACTCATGTTTCTACCGCCTGGGTACCCGTAACGAGGCCCGCGGTATCACCTCATCAGTACACACCCCAACCTTTGATGTGGAAGAAAGTGCCCTGGAGCAGAGTGTAGGACTGATGGCTTATATAGCTGTTAAACAATTGGGGAATTAGTTGATTCACTTAAGCGTCATCCTTAACTTGTTTCAGGACCCCACTCGCTAAGAATCGACTTGTGAGATGCTGATTCGTCGGCTGACGGACAGCATGACGACTTTTCAATGAACCATGAACAAAAAAACGCTAATCGCTTTTTGCCTTCTACTCTCTGCTTTTGCCACAAAAGCGCAGCAGATCCAGCGTTTTAATCCTGATACTATTCGTACTATAGTTATCGATTCTGCGGTGAACATTGTATCACATCGCTTGCGCGCGCAGGATTTTATTGATGCTGTGGTGAGTGATACCAGCTTTTACAAAGCGTTCCAGAACATGAAGCGTTATGCTTTTACTGCCGAAAACCGCATTTACACCTACGATAAAAAGAACAAGGTAAACGGCAAGATCTACCGCAAAATAAGGCACGATATCGTTGATGGGAAACGCCAAACTACTTATTTGATAAACCAGGATACCGGCGCGGTTAAGAAAAAGAACGGCAAATACGATCTGTATACTGTTGAGATGTTCGACTACATTTTTATGAATGCTTACAACTCTGATTTCAGCAGTAAAGGCGCATCAGGGGGCAATAAAGGTAAAAATGCAGGTTACAAAGCTAAATTAAAGGCATTAATCTTCACACCGGGAAGGCGTATATCAGGCATACCTTTCATCAGCGGTAAAACGGAAATTTTTGGCCCGGAACTACGGCAGTACTACAACTATGAATTTGCACGTGGTACATACATGGATAGCATCCCGGTGTATCGTTTCAAGGTGATCAGAAAACCAAGCACGGCTGATGATGATACAATGATCAAGGAGATGACCACGATTTTTGATATCAACAGCTTTCAAATCCTGGGCAGGTACATTGATATGAAATTCAGCAATATGTTTGTGGATTTTAACGTGCAGATGAACATTGAACTGAACCGCTTTAACGGCGAACTGCTACCCACCAAAATTACCTACCAGGGCAATTGGGATGTCCCTTTTCACAAAGAAGAACGTGCGAGTTTCTTGATCGTGCAGAAGGATTATGCCCCCCATCCCCCTGAAGGGGGAGCAAAATAGTATATCGCGCTCGCTGGCGCACGCGTGACGCGTGTGCCTTATTTAAGTAAAGTTCTAACTACTAATCAGCGAAAGTTAGGCACACGCGGCACGCGTGCGCCAGCGAGAGAATTTATCACCTCAATGAAATATTCTGCCTGTATCTAAAACGATTTACTGCTTCCCTCAAATTAGTTTCTCATTTTGCCGCTCTACCAAAACAAGCGGTTTCAAATGAGATACGTAACAGACAGTAACCGGAATATCAGCGCAATCTTGGCGTTTATGCTTATCCCTATCTCGGGTTTTGCAATGGATGTATATGTGCCATCGTTCCCCGCAATGGTGCATGATCTGGGTACTTCTGTCTCAAACGTTCGCCTCACCATGACTATCTTCCTCATCAGCTACGGGGTTTCGCAGTTGTTTGTGGGTAGTATCATCGATAGCTATGGGCGTTACAAATTGTGCCTGGCATCATTAGTAGCCTTTATCATTACCAATATCGTTATAGTGTTAACCCGCAGCATTGAAGTAATATTTGTAATGCGTGCATTACAGGGTTTTTTGATATCCGTTATTATGGTATCCAAACGATCATTATTTATCGATGTGTTTGAAGGCGAAAAACAAAAGCATTATACCAGTTTGCTCTCAGTAGTATGGTCGGCAGCGCCGGTTATTGCGCCGTTTTTGGGTGGATACCTGCAGCATGTTTTTGCATGGCGGGCTAACTTCTATTTTCTGGCGATATATGCCTTTGTAATGCTTCTGTTAGAACTCCGCTACAGCGGCGAAACGCTGGCACGTACCAAACCCTTCCATTTAGGATCAGTGGTTAATACCTACAAGAAAATGATTGGCACGCCCGATTTTGCCTACGGTATTGTTGTTTTGGGTTTAAGCTATTCTATGGCTATTATCTTTGGTATGTCGGCCCCGTTCCTAATAGAAAATGTGTTTCACTACTCGTCTGTTGTAACCGGATATGCAGCTTTAAGTTCGGGCATTGCACTGCTGCTGGGTGGTATGCTGAGTAAGTACATGATAGCCCGTGATTTTATGACCAAGTTAACTACAGCCAACTATATACAAGGTGTGTTTGCTGTCGCGATGTTTGCCACAGCCGGAATGTTCAGCACGATATTCCCGATAATGTTCTTTGTGGTTGCCCTGCACTTTTTGATGGGCTTTATGTATAATATCTATTTTACCTACTGCCTCACCCGTTTCCCCGAAAATGCGGGTATCTCTGGTGGGATCACCAGCGGCGGTGGTTACATTGTTACCTCAATCTTTAGCTATGCTTTGGCAAGCATCCTCAATATACACAACCAGCAAACTTTTGCTATTAGTTATATTATCCTGATCGTATTGATAGGTGTTATGCTTTTATTTTTAAGAGCATATTTAAATAAACCAAAGGCGGTTAATACATTTAAAACGGAAGATATTAAACAATAACTCACCCTGTCCGTCAACTGACGAATCAGGATCTCTCAGGGTGGCAAATCATAGATTGCTTATGGGGTGCCGAAATAAATTCGGCAGGACGTGTAAGAGAAAAATACGTCATCCTGAACTTGTTTCAGGATTTCACGCGCTATTGAAGTTTCTCTGCCTCTGCTTTTATCACCCTGTTCCGTTGCTCTAACAGCCGCGTCATATATCGTTTCAGAAACAACCAATCAGTGAACCTGCCCAACAAGCCCAGCGGTGATTGATAATCAAATATATCCTGCATAATGGTGCCATTATCTGTCACTTCAAACCTATGTTCGTGCCTAAAGCTCTTAAAGGCACCTTCAACCATTTCATCAACAAAGTAATTTGGATGATCAAATTCAGTGACCTTGGATGTAAGGTTTTGCCATATACCAAAATGTTTAGCACGCCAGGTAACGCTTTCACCTAATTCTATCAAACCATTTGTGCGGCCTGCAATGGCCTGCTCGCCGGTGTGCGCTGTTGATGCTATATGGATATCAATATCCCTTGAAATATCAAAACAGTGCTCTGCAGGCGCATTGATGAAGGTGGTTAAGGTAATAACAGGCATAGGACATCAAAAATAAAAAACGCCAACCATAAAGGTCAGCGTAATCATAAAAATCATTTTAATCAGCGGTCTAAAATTCAGCGTTCTTAGGAAAACGCGGAAAAGGAATTACATGCCGGATGTTGCCCATACCGGTAACAAATAACACCAAACGCTCAAAACCTAAACCAAAACCGGCATGCGGACAACCACCAAAACGGCGGGTATCCAGGTACCACCAAAGCTCATCTTTAGGGATACCTATCTCGTCCATGCGTTGTTCCAATCTGTCTAAACGCTCCTCGCGTTGTGAGCCGCCAACAATTTCGCCGATGCCCGGAAACAGAATGTCCATAGCGGCAACCGTTTTACCATCGTCATTTTGGCGCATGTAGAACGATTTGATCTCTTTTGGATAATCCGTAAGGATAACTGGTTTTTTAAAATGTTTTTCAACCAGGTAGCGTTCATGCTCAGATTGCAGGTCGGTTCCCCAGCCTTCTACCAGGTATTGGAATTTCTTTTTCTTATTCGGGGTCGAATCCTTAAGGATATCGATAGCCTCGGTATAAGTTAAACGCTCAAAATCGTTAGCCAGGCAAAACTGCAGTTTCTCAACCAGCGTCATTTCTGAGCGCTCGTTCTGTGGTTTTTGCTTTTCTTCTTCCAACAAGCGCTGGGTCAGAAACTCAATATCATCCTTGTTCTTATTCAGTGCGTAGGTAATTACATATTTAAGCAATGCCTCGGCAAGGTCGGCGTTGTCTTTAGCATCATAGAAAGCCATTTCCGGCTCAATCATCCAGAACTCTGCCAGGTGGCGGGTTGTGTTTGAGTTTTCGGCACGGAAAGTAGGACCAAAAGTATAGATATCGCTCAGCGCCATCGCACCCAACTCACCTTCTAACTGGCCCGATACGGTAAGGTTGGTAGCGCGGCCGAAGAAATCCTGTTTGTAGTCTACCTCGCCTGTCTCAGTCTTTGGCGGGTTGGCAATATCAAAGTTGGTTACATGGAAGGTCTCGCCGGCACCTTCTGCATCAGATGCAGTGATGATAGGCGTGTGCAGGTAAATAAAACCACGCTCCTGAAAAAACTGGTGAGCCGCAAATGCTAAAGTGTTACGCACACGGAACACCGCGCCAAATGTATTGGTACGGAAACGAAGGTGCGCTATCTCGCGCAAAAACTCCAGACTGTGTTTTTTTGGCTGCAGCGGATATTTCTCCGGGTCGCTGTCACCCAGTATTTCAATCGTAGCAGCTTTAACCTCAACCGACTGGCCTTTGCCTACCGATGCAACCAGTTTGCCGGTAGCGCTGATAGCTGCACCTGTGGTGATGCGTTTAAGCAGGGCAGGGTCGGTATTCTCAAAATCAACAACAACCTGCAGGTTATTATTGGTTGAGCCATCATTTAAAGCAATGAACTGATTGTTGCGGAAGGTACGTACCCATCCCTTTACGGTTACATCAATGTCGGTTTTGCCACCCTCAAGCAGCGCTTTAATTTTTGTACGTTGGCTCATAAAAAATAATTATCGAGCGGCAAAAATACAATTATTTGCTAAAAAAGCCCCGCTCAAACGCTCACCTTAAATGAGTTATTGAACAGGGCTTTTAAAGAAGTAGTGGTTTAGGTTGTAGAGGATCGTTTGCGCAAAGGTTTATCGCGGTAACGCAATCACAAACTGGCCGTTAACAAATTTAACGCTATCCGGGTATACACTTGACGTAACCGGGAAAGTGCGCTTAAATTTAAGAGTGAACTTGCCGCCGATTATCTTGTTGATAGAGTCAAGTGCAGCAACCTCGATAGTGCTGCCGTTTGCCACGCCGATATTGTAGCGGCTAACGGTGTCTTTACCAAGTAATTGGTAATATTTAGCCTGATTGCCGCTAAGTACATAAGTACCTTTGTCGGTGTATTTAAAATTCATACGGATGCCTGCATCATTGCTTTTGCCGGATACCTGAATAGAATCGGCGCCAACCTTGGCCGACCCCGGATAAGCGTAAACCGCAAGGCCATTTCTTTCAGCAATAAAATAAGGATCGTAGTAGAAACCGGTATGGTTGTCATTGTTCTTAAAGCAAGAAGAAAAAAGCACCGTGCCAAGCGCTAAAATGGTAAATGTGATCTTTTTCATATTTGTGTTATTAATCTTGTGCTTATCCATTACGTTAAGAAAATTAAGAGTGACACAATGGGGGAATGAATTTTTAAGCCTCACCCAACCCTCTACAAAGGAGAGGGCTTAATAAATTTGTATAAATCGATTTTTAAAGTCCTCTCCACTGGAGAGGAATAGGTGAGGCTTCTGATATTGATTACTTATAATTTTCTATCTTTATAAAAGCCGTAAAACGCTACTTTTGTAGCCCTGCAAATTTGTTATTACTGCATGATCACTAAAAGCACCGTCGACCGTATAATGGAAGCCACAGATATTGTGGAGGTGATAGGCGAGTTTGTGCAGTTAAAAAAGCGTGGTGCTAATTTTATAGGGCTCTCGCCTTTTGTTAACGAGAAAACCCCATCCTTCACAGTATCGCCGGCTAAAGGAATCTTCAAAGACTTCTCATCGGGTAAGGGTGGTAGTGCCGTTACTTTTTTGATGGAGCTGGAGAAATTCACCTATCCCGAAGCACTTAAATGGCTCGCCAAAAAATACAGCATCGAGATAGAGGAAACGGTTGAGAGCAAGGAGAACCGCGAGGAAGATAATCGCCGGGAAAGCCTGATGATCGTATCTGGCTATGCTGCAAAGTTCTTTCATGAGAGTTTGCTCGATACTGACGAAGGCCAAAGCATAGGCCTCAGTTATTTTAAAGAGCGCGGCTTTAGTACCGAAACGATTAAAAAATTTGAGTTAGGCTACTCGCCCGATCAGTGGGAAGCTTTTACCGGTCAGGCGCTAAGAGAAGGCTACCAGGAAGAATTTTTGGTGGATAGCGGCCTATCTGTAAAGCGTGATAATGGTTCGCTCTACGATCGCTATCGCGGCCGCGTGATGTTCCCTATTCATAGTTTTACCGGCAGGGTAATAGCTTTCGGGGGGCGTACGCTTAAGAAAGATAAGAACGTACCTAAATACGTTAACTCGCCCGAGTCTGAGATCTATCATAAATCCAATGTACTTTACGGCCTTTACTTTGCCAAGCGCGCCATCCGCGAAGAGGATAACTGCTACCTGGTAGAAGGTTATGCCGACGTAATATCCGTACATCAGGCTGGCGTGGAGAACGTGGTGGCATCATCGGGTACTTCGCTTACGGTTGAGCAGATAAGGCTCATTGGCCGCCTCACCAAGAACATCACTATTTTATATGACGGCGATGCGGCGGGTATAAAGGCATCCCTGCGCGGGCTGGATATGATATTGGAAGAAGGCCTTAACGTAAAGGTGGTGCTTTTCCCCGATGGGCACGACCCGGATTCTTTCGTACAGAACTTCGGCACCAATGCCTTCAAAAAGCATATCGATGATAACAAGAAGGACTTTATCCTTTACAAAACCGATATCCTGCTTAAAGATGCCGGTAATGACCCGATAAAAAAGGCGACCGTTATCCGCGAAATAGTGGAGAGTATCTCTAAAATTCCTGATTCTATAAAGGCCTCGGTGTTCATTAAAGAATGTAGCACGCAACTGCAGATAGATGAGCGCGCTTTGCTGTCTGAGCTGAACAAAATGCGCCAGGCAAAGGCCAAAAAGGATCACGAGAAAAGCGAGAAAAGTAATAACTATCGTCAGGAGCTATCACCCGAAGATCTTGCCCTGTTTGGCGACCAGCCCGAAGCTGCCGAGGCTACTCCAAGGGTCGAAAAGGAATCAGACACGCAGGAAAAAGAGATCATTCGCCTGTTGCTACTGTACGGTAATAAAATGATAGACTGGGATGGCATTGCCAACACTTACATCGGGCCATTTATTGTGGCCGAGTTAAGCGATGTCGACTTTGAGCAACCCGTTTGCAAGCAGTTTTTGGAAATCTACCGCCAGGAAGTGGAAAACGGCGTACTGCCCGACGAACAGTACTTTATCCACTACAATGATAAAGGGATTGTAGACCTTACGGTGAACCTTTTGGCCACCAAATATATGCTGAGCGAGAATTGGTATGGAATGCACAAGATCTTCGTGCCGGATGAGCAGGCTAACATGAAGGCTACCATCCTTGGTGCCATCTTCCATCTTAAAAAACAAAAGGTGGGCAAAATATTAGAGAACCTGCGCAAACAACTGCAAACTACTTTAGAAGCCGCCGATCAGGAAATTCTGCTGAACCAATACATGCACATGAAAAAGGTAGAGAAACATATATCTGATTATCTGGGATCGGTAATCCTTAAATAATGGCAAACCACAACGATCTCGGTAAACAGGGCGAAGCGCTTGCCAAAGCATTTTTAGAAGCAGCCGGATACGAGATTTTGGATGAGAACTGGGTTTTTGGAAAAGCCGAGATAGATCTCATTGCTTATAAAAACAAGGTGATTATATTTACCGAGGTAAAGGCACGCAGCGGCACAGGCTTTGGTTTGCCTGAGGATTTTGTGGATAGCCGTAAACAACGCCTGCTGGCCGATGCAGCTGATGAGTACATTTATTTGATGAACCACCAGGGCGAAGTGCGGTTTGATATAATATCTGTGCTGTTTCACCGTAATAATAACCATACTATAAAACATATTGAAGATGCCTTTTGGCCTTCTGCTACCTGAAAAAATGAACAAAAAATTAGTCCTATTTGCCGTTGCTGCCTCTCTGCTTGCATACGGTTGCCATGATGATAACAGCAATACCCAACAAGATTTTACCATAAGCCCGGATGCGGGTACAACTTACAAGGCTGGTCAGTCGGTTGATATCAAAGTAGGTTTTCCTAAGGATGCCAAAGCTGATTCTGTAGTTTACCTGGTCGACAGCACACGCATTGGTTCAAAAAAGGATCAAACAGGTGTTACACTGAAAACAGATAGCCTTGCTTTGGGTGCGCGTACCATCACCGCTAAAGTTTACCAGGCAGGCGTCGCGCAGGATGTAACCACCAACATCGTATTACTCCCCGCCAAAGCACCCGAGGAATTGAAGTTTACGGTAGAAAAAGTTTTCCCGCATGATACCAGCCTATATACCGAAGGCCTGATATATGACAACGGCGAATTTTACGAGAGCAGCGGCGGTTATGCACAACCACCTGCCGGCGTTCCGGCTGATGGCCAATCTAAACTGGTAAAAACCAATTTGCAAACAGGTAAGATATTGCGACAGAAAATGATCGATCCCAAAGTATTTGCGGAGGGCTTTGTAGTCATAGGTAATAAACTAACCATGGTTACCTGGAAAGAAAAGATAGGCTATGCGTTTGATGCCAAAACCTTCGAACTAAAAAACACTTTCAATAACAATGTAGGTGTTGAAGGTTGGGGCATGACTTACGATGGTAACAAAGTCTACATGGACGACAGCACCAACCGCATCTGGTTCCTGAATAAGGACACTTTCCAACAAACCGGTTATGTTGATGTTTACGATGAGACCGGCGCCGTTAACGAGATCAATGAGTTAGAGTATATAGATGGAATGATCTACGCCAACGTGTACAACAAAGACGTTATCTTGGTGATAGACCCCAAAACAGGTGCCGTAGTACAACGCGCCGATATGAACAGCTTATATCCCGAGGCCCAGCGTAACCCCGAAGCCAATGTGCTGAACGGCATTGCTTATGATAAAGCCACCAAACGCATCTTTGTTACCGGCAAAAAGTGGAACAAGCTTTTCCAGGTTAAATTCAGCAAGAAATAATCAGGAGCTTCAGTGAAATAAATAGAGCTAAAAGTTTTCACTTTTAGCCCTATTTATTTCACCTTTCACCTTTCACCCTATTTCTTCGCGTCGGTAAACAGTTTAGACTTATCTACTTTTTCTACCATCATGCCGTCGTTCAATGTTTTTGAGATGGCAGCAAATGGTGCAGATACCACTTCTTCGCCACCTTTAAGGCCTGATGTGATCTGGATGTTGGTATCATCCTGTATGCCTGTCTTTACCTCAACCTGTTTTACTTTATTGCCCTGCAATACAAAAACATATTCTTTTGCCGGTGCTTCTGACGCTGATTTTTTGTTATCATCGTCATTATCCTTTTTAGGCGCTGCATCTTTCTTTTTATCCTCGCGGGTAGTTACCGATTGGATGGGTACCGATAGCGCTTTAACATGGTTGGTATTAATATCAACAGTAGCGGTAAGTCCGGGGCGGAAAGGAGAGTGGTTTTCTGCATTTTTTCTCAGGATATCCATGTAAGATTGCGCAGTGATCCTAACCTTAACGGTAAAGTTGGTTACCTGGTCGGCATTGGTACCCACAACGTTGGCAGAGCTGCCGATCTCGATCACCTCGCCAGTAAACTTTTTACCCTGAAATGCATCCACCTCGATCTGGGCATTATTGCCAATATTGATGCGGTTAATGTCGTTCTCGTTCACGTCAACATTAACATCCATTTTGCTCAGATCGGAGATAGTCATTATCTCAGTACCGGCAAACTGCTGAGTACCCAATACACGTTCACCTTTCTCGATAGAGAGTTTTGATACCACACCATCAACCGGAGCATAAATAGTTGTTTTAGCCAGGTTATCAGATGCTTCTTTAACAGATGCCTGCGATTGCTCTAAGCCAAATTTTGAACCAACTACGTTTTGGCGCGCTGCTTCTAATTGAGCTTTTGCACCTTCGTAATCGGCTTTTATTTTATCAAATTCAGCAATGGTTAATACTTTCTTGTCAAACAGTTCTTTGCTGCGTTTGTAGGTAGATTCCTGGTTGGCAAAAGAAGCTTCAGATTGTTTAAGCATTTGCGCCGAATTACCTACGCTTGCTTTTTGTGTATTATACGATGCTACGGCACGCTCATATCCCGATTTTAAAATATCCGGACGGATACGGCACAGCAACTGGCCTTTCTTTACCACATCACCTTCTTTAATAGGTAGCTCAACCACCTCGCCTGACACTTCGGGGCTGATTTTTACCTCTACATGCGGTTTAATTTTGCCGCTGGCAGATACCATTTCGTTTATATCGCGGCTCTCGGCTTTTTCAACCGCCACTTGCGTTAGCTGCGGCTTGCCAATAACCCCTGCCACTTTGAGCACAACAAGCAGTACAACAAAGCCGACAACGCTTATCAAAATATATTTAGTAGTTTTTCCCATGATGGTTTGTAGTATTTTAAATAATAGGGTTATAGTGTTATAGGGTTGCCTAAATAGTAATCAATTACTTTATTTCTGAATACCAGCTCATATTGCGCATTGATCATATCAAACTGCGATTTGTTTAAGTTGGTAAGCGATGTATTATAATCAAGCGAGTTAACCAACCCAACATTGTAACGCTGCTGGATAACGTTAAAAGCTTCTTTATTGGCATTAAAAGTTTGCGTGGTGCTTTGTAATTTCTTATTGGCTGCTTGTACATCCCAAACCGCCTGGTAAATTATCTTGCTTAAATTGTTTCGGGCTAACTGCACGCCTACAACAGCGCTCTCATTGGTTATTTTAGCTTTACGTACTTGTGTGCGGGCACTAAAACGATTGAAGATAGGAATCTGCAAGCTGATACCTACCGATTGGTTAAAGTTATCGCCAAGCTGCTTAAAGAACGGATAGTTGGAATAAACAGGGTCAAGGCCGTTTATAGTGACAGGGTTAGCTATATTACCGCCAACAAAGCCAACTGTATCCGTCCTTCCGCTTGGCACTATGCCTGAAACCAGCTTACGCGCATCAGAATAATTTGAACCAACCTGGCCAAATAAAACTATGCTTGGGTAGTAATTACCGCGCGCCACTTTTATATCCTGCGCGGTTGCCTTTTGGCGTGCTTCGGCCAGGCCAACATCAGGGTTTACGGCAAGGGCGGTTTTTAATACTTCTTCCGGATCAAACGCTGTGGCTAATTGTTTAAACTTACTGATGTCGGGCTTCTCAAAGCTGATCTGGGTAGCGGGCGGCATCTCCATGTATTGCTTTAAGGTAAGTACAGATAGCTCTAACTGGTTCTCTGCGGTGGTATAGTTCAGATCTGCGGTTGATTGCTGTGCTTTCGCCTGCGCAAGGTCTGCAAGCGTCTGGTTACCTACATCGAAGTTCTTTTGGGCGCGATCTACGGTTATCTTAGCAACGTCTATCTGTTGCTGAGCGGCAGTAACCAGGTCCTGATTAGTTAATATTTGCAGATATTGTGTAACCACATTCAGTACCAGATCGTTTTTTATCTTGGCGGTGTTACTACGATCCACATTCAGCAATAATTTATTAGATATGATTTGATTACGCAACTGGCCGCCCTGAAAAAGTGTAACCTGCGATGTTACGTTACCGCTTAACGCAAAAATGCGCTGATTAATGAACTGGTTGGTAGAAGGGTCAATATTACGGCCAAAATTGAATGATGCCTGGGGGCCCGCCGTTAAATTGGGTAACAGGTTGTATTTTGATTGCTTAAGATTTTCCTCGGATAATGCTTCGCTGAATTGCGCCTGTTTTATATTTAAATTACGCTCGAGCGCAAGGTCAATGGCATGTTGTAGTGTAATTACTTCCTGCGCCCTGGCTTTAATATTAAACACCGATAGGGATATGATGCAGGCAATAGTTACTTTTGTGACTTGTAAGTTTAGTTTCATAATTAAATGTGTACAATTATAAGTAACTGCTAATTACCTTGCGACGGTTATTTGTTGTAAATATGCTGAGAATTAAACCCTAATAAAGAATGTACCTGGTTAAAACTCCCTGGTGGTTAAAAAAACTTTATCCGCAGCTTGTATGGAATGCCGAACCGGGTACCCGCTCTATTTATTTGACTTTTGACGACGGCCCCATACCCATTGTTACACCCTTTGTACTAAATATTTTAAAAAAGTATGATGCAAAAGCCACCTTCTTTTGCATCGGCGACAACGTACGCAAGCACCCCGATATATTTGAAGAGGTAAAGAAAGCCGGGCACTCTATTGGTAACCACACCTATAATCACCTGCGTGGCTGGGACACAGATGATGAGGTTTACCTCGAGAACTATCTTAAAGCGAACGAAGCGTTAGATGCGCCCTTGTTTCGCCCGCCTTATGGTCGCATTAAGCGGTCGCAAATAAAGCTGTTGAAACAAGCCCGGCCCGACATTAAAATAATAATGTGGGATGTTTTAAGCGGTGATTTTGGTATGGGGCTAAAAAAGCAAGAGGCACTTGATAACGTGATCAACAACGCCGGGGATGGTTCTATCGTACTATTCCACGATAGTGTGAAAGCTTTTTTGAAGATGGAATATGCGCTGCCGCTTGTATTAGAGCATTTTAGCAAATTAGGCTACTCATTTAAGGCTTTGTAGCTAAGCTATCGGCAGATACTGGTTTAAGAGGGGTTTAACTCCATATTTAAGATAGGATACGGCTTGCCTGCACCGTCAAGTTTGCTGCGGCCAATAATCTTAAAACCAAGATATTCATAAAAACCCACAGCCTGCTCATTCTGTTCGTTAACATCAACTTTTACAATGTTCAAATCCGTTATTGCAAAATCGATGAGTTTTTTACCTACGCCTTTCCCACGGGCATCAGGATGGATAAATAATGCCTGTATCATTTGCTCACCGGTAGCTATGAAACCTTTTATGCGTTCATTGGCATCAACACAATGCACCTTAAGCATAGGTAGACAAGTGGCAACCAACGGGCGGTAAAATTCAATATCCTTCTCTGTCAGGAAGTGATGCGTCGCTCTTACCGATGCTTCCCAAAGCTCCACCAATAGTGGATACTCTGCTAATTGTGGCTGGCGGATATTGATGTGCATAAAGTAAAAATAAACAAATGTTAGTTAGACACGAAATGTCGCATTTGTACGAGGCGCATTATGTGAACATGTTACACATGTGTAGCAGATAATTTATACGGAAATGGCAGGTCTGCCTGTTTGTGCATCTTCAGATCTAACTGTCTAACCGGTCCTTTATCACTAAAGTATCTGCAATCATATCGTGCAAACACTGTTGTTTGGGGTTAAAGAAACAGATGAAATATCCCGCAAAAACAGTAGCTACCGATGCCAGTTTGGCTATGTTACGGGTAAATGCTTTTGAGGCGGTGATCCGGTCGCCGTAAATATCACATACGCGGATGCGGAGCAACTGCTTGCCATACGTGCCTTGTTTTGGGCCGCTTTCCATACGTATGTTATAGATAAATTTGGCAATCGGGGTGAGCCCCACAACGCCAACGGTAATACTTACGCGCAAGATCTTATTATCATCGCCGGGGATGATGGGGTAAAGCATCATCATTACCACAAAAGCTGCCAGCACAAAAATGCCAAATACCAGCAGCCAGTCTATAGCTGCTGCAATAGCACGCTGGTCAAAGCTCCCAAAGTATTGCAACGGTAAAGGTCTGCGCTTAAAACCAAAAAGTTCGCGCAGGGCGGGGATTTCGTGCGCTTCTTTATAGTCTATCATTTCGGCGGTTTTTACAAAATCGCCGGGTTTAATGTTGTGTTGGCGTAGTTCGGTAATGCTAAACGGCCCCTCAGGTTTGCCATTGATAACCAGGATGTAGTTATCATTTTCGGTAGGATTGGTGATGGGGTTGCCGGGCGTTTGCATTGTATCAAATTTAATAAAAAGACCGGAGAGAAAGCCTCTCCCAACCCCTCTCCGAGGGAGAGGGGCTTTAAGAGTATATATTTCTCAAAAGTCTCCCCTATCGGGGGAGATTTAGAGAGGGCCCTCTAAAATAAAAAAGGCTCCCCAAATAAACATCGGAAAGCCTTTTTTGCAAAGAATAATTAATAACGACTTACTTTAAAATCACTTAAGCCACCTTTCATTACGATAAACATTTTATTGGCGGCGCTATCAAAATTAGGGGTTTCGTAGGTGCTGTTGCCTTTATCTGTAAAACCGGGGAAGTTATTATTTGATAATCCTGTGCTGGTTTTAATCTGCACGGCTGCACCTTCAGGTACTTTTATTTCAATTGATGATACACCGGTTGCAACTTCTACCCTGGTTGCACTAACAGGCATCCCCATTTTTACATCAAATTCGCCTGCACCACCATTTACGTTCAGGTTACGTACCCGGAATTTCGACAGGTCGAAATCAACCTTGGTTGCACCTGCTTTTACGTTGATGTTCCAGACAGGTTTGGCGCTCAGTTTCATGGTAGCGGAGTTTGTATTATCGCTATCCCATTGAATGTTACCTTTTTTATCTTTCATGCGCAGCTCAACTACCGGGGTAGCGCCATCCATACTGTGATTGTAGGTAAAGCGGTTAAAGAATTCTTTTGTATTGGCCTCAAATAACTGCGAGGTGGTGTCTTTAAGGATGTACTCGGTACCGCCGCCATTAATTTCAAGGCGTGCTTCTACAGTGCCGGGCTTAAACGCTTCGGCGTAGGTGCTGCTGCCGTTTACTTTTGTTAAACTGTGTTTAGTGGTATCGGCACTGTTATTATCGTCATCATCATCATCGTCGTCATCATCGTCTCTATCGTGGTTCCAGCCCTTATCATTAAAATGCCAGTGCCTGTTAAAAGGCGAGAACCAGGGGTTTTCAAAATGACCGAATATCAGCACACCGAAACCTAAGATCACCACACCAATTTTTAAGGCGCTTGCCCAGGCGGTTTTTTTGTTGGCTAACACGAGGTTTACGCCTGCCATTATCAGGAACACAGGCCACAGGTGCCAAAGATTGCCCCAATGAAAGTTAATTACGTTATAGTTATCTAAAAGGAATATTACTCCTATGCCTACCAGGATAAGACCCGGTACTAATTTATCGCTTCTCATGGCTTAAAAAGTTGAGGTGTTGTTATCTTCTTGTTTGTTGTTGTCGGTTTCAGGTTCGGTAGCAGTATTAAAGTCCGCTTCTTTTTTCTCCGGCTGGAAAGCATCGTGGTGTTCCCATGGTTTCTTTTTACCGGTAAATATAACGGCTAAACCTGCTACTACCAATATTACAGGCCATAGTTGCTCAAAGTCAAAATCAGGCATAATATCCAGATTGTCCAGCAAGAACAAACCACCCAAAACAATCAGTATCGCACCGAATATCACACCAAAGTTTGATTTTTTTTGTGGCTGATACATAAATGGCTGGCCGGGTTGGTTAACCGGTGGTACGGTGTAATCAACCTTAACGTCACCGTATGGCTGGCTGTATCGTGCATCGTAACCCGGCGTTGGGTTAACGCCCGGTTTAAAAGGGTTTTGATAGCCAAACGGTTTTTTCGGTAAAACTATCCATAAGATAATGTAAGGGATAAAACCTACACCTTTTAATACCAGGGCCAGCACAAATATTAATCTAACGATAGACACATCCATGTTAAAATAATCTGCCAGGCCTGCGCAAACCCCACCAATTGATTTGTGTTGTTCGTCGCGATACAGTTTCTTTTCCATTTTATTTAGTTGTTAAGTGGTGGCCCCCTCTAAATCTCCTCCGCCAACTGGCGGAGAAACTTCTTACAGGGAATATATTTTTATATCTGGCCCGGTGCAGGTCTGATGATCACTTCGTCAACATTGGCGCCGGCGCTCATACCAAGTATGTTTGTTATTGCCGATGCCACATCTTCGGGGAGTACCATTGTGTTTTGATCAACCTCAACGCCCTTCCACGAATCTGTTAACGTTGAGCCCGGGATCACAGCGGTGACTTTAACACCGTGCTCCTGCATTTCGAGCCGCATTACCTTATTAAGACCAAGCAAGGCGTATTTGGTTACACTGTACACCCCTGCCACTGCTATAGGGTTTAACGAGGCCACTGAGCATATATTGAAAATATGCCCTTTACCGACGGAAATCATCTGTTTACCGAAGAAACGGTATAGTTCATAGGCTGGCATCAGGTTAGTATCTATCTGTTTTTGGAAGCTGTCGTCGCTATCATTTAGCATGGAAACATGCTTGTACATACCCACATTGTTCACTATAATGTCGACGAAACCCATGTTTTTCTCGGTGAATGAGGCGAAATTTTTCACGTCGGCAAGCTTGCTACAGTCGGCAAGGGTGGTATAAACCTTTATTTGAGCGTTAATTTGTTGAAGCTCTTTAGCAAAATCTGATAATTCTTGCTCATTGCGCGAACAAATTGACAGGTTTATTCCTTGTTTAGCAAAAGCTATGGATACAGCCCGGCCAATGCCCTTGGTGGCACCGGTTATAAGTGCGTTTTTCATATGGTTTTATTTAAAGTTTAAAATAAGGCAATTACCACGAGGTATGAAGCTTAAATTAAAAAATGTATTTTTAGCAGATTTTTACCCTATCTATGTTCACAAGTTTTGGAAAATATATACTCCTTCTGCGTTTAAGCTTTAAACGGCCGGAGAAATTTAAAGTATACTGGGCCGAGGTAATGCGCGAGATGGTATCAGTGGGCATTGGCTCATTGGGCATCATTGCCATCATCTCGGTGTTTATCGGTGCGGCCACTACCATACAGGTTGCCTTTCAGTTGGCAAGCCCGTTAGTGCCGTTAAGCATTGCCGGTAAAATATCCCGCGACTCTAACATCCTTGAGTTTAGCCCAACCATATCATCACTGGTACTGGCGGGCCGGGTAGGTTCAAATTTTGCTTCGCAGATAGGAACCATGCGCGTAACCGAGCAGATAGATGCTTTGGAGATCATGGGGGTTAATGCGCCGGGTTATTTGATATCCCCTAAAATATTGGCCAGTATTACCATGGTGCCTATGTTGGTGATCGTATCTATATGCCTGGGTATTACGGGTGGTTATATTGCCTGCCTTGCCGGCGGCGAAATTACCCCTGCGGATTACGTATCGGGCGTGGTAGATGGCTTTGACGGCTTAACTATCCGTGTAGCATTGGTTAAGGCTTTTGTGTTTGGATTCCTGATAGCTTCTATCTGTTCATACCAGGGCTTTTATACATCGGGCGGTGCGCTTGAGGTAGGGCAGTCGGCTACGCGTGGTGTGGTTTACAGCTGTGTGATGATCTTATTTGCCGACCTTATTATAACCCGTTTAATGCTATGATCGAAGTTAAAGATATCTACAAAACCTTCGGCGATAATGATGTTCTAAAAGGAATTTCGGCAACTTTTCAAACCGGGAAGAATAATTTGATCATCGGTGGCTCCGGGTCAGGTAAAACCACTATGCTTAAATGTATCGTAGGCCTGCATGAGCCAACCAAAGGCCAGGTTTTTTTTGATGGTGAAAACTTTACCGAGATGGATTTTGAACAACGCGTTCCTATCCGTACCCAAATTGGTATGCTGTTCCAGAACTCGGCTTTGTTCGATAGCATGACGGTTGAGGAAAACATCATGTTTCCGCTTAATTTGTTCACCAATCAATCTATAGCTGAAAAACGCGACCGTGCCAACTTTTGTTTAGAGCGCGTAAACCTTAAAGATCGCAACAAGCTTTACCCTGCAGAATTATCGGGCGGTATGAAAAAGCGTGTGGGCATTGCCCGCGCCATTTCTATGGAGCCAAAATACCTTTTTGTGGATGAGCCGAACTCGGGCCTCGATCCAAAAACCTCTATCCTGATTGATGAGCTGATTGCCGAACTGACCGTAGAATACGATATGACCACGGTTGTGGTTACCCACGATATGAACTCGGTAATGGGTATCGGCGATCATATTATTTTTCTGCACCAGGGCCAGAAATGGTGGGAAGGATCAAATAAAGAGATAGCCCATACCGACAATAAAGAACTTAACGATTTCGTATTCGCCAGCAAATTTATGCAGGCAGCGAAGGAGAAGTTGTAGTTCGGAGTTGGAAAGTCCGATGTCCGAAAGTCCGAAAGAAGCGTATCTTTGTGGCAACTGACTTCCGGACTTGCCGACTTCACGGACTTTCGGACTAAAAACAAACAATGATCAATCTCCTTACCCCAACGCACTGGAAAGACTACGAGCTGATAGATTGCGGCGACTTTGAAAAGCTGGAGCGGTTTGGGAACCTCATATTGATACGCCCCGAGCCACAAGCAGTGTGGAGCAAAGCACTTAACCAAAGCGAATGGCAGCGCCTGTATCATATTCGCTTTAAAGGCCGCAGCGCAACCGCGGGCGACTGGGTAAAGAAATCGCCTCAAACGCCAGATCGCTGGCATATCGAATATAAGAACGATGATGTAGCGATAAAATTCCGCCTGGGTTTAACTTCGTTTAAACACGTAGGTATCTTCCCTGAGCAGGCGGTTAATTGGGATTATATCTCAGGCAACATCAAAAAGTTTAAAACACCAAATCCGAAGGTCCTTAACCTCTTTGCGTACACAGGTGGCGCATCGCTAGTTGCGAGGGCGGCCGGTGCCGATACAACCCACGTTGACTCAATAAAACAAGTGGTTACCTGGGCAAACGAGAACCAGGAACTATCGGGCATAAAAGACATCCGTTGGATGGTAGAGGATGCCCTAAAATTTGTGAAACGTGAAGTTAAACGCGGCAAAACCTACAATGGTATCATCCTGGACCCACCGGCTTACGGTAACGGCCCAAATGGTGAAAAATGGAAGCTTGAGGATAATATCAACGAAATGATGAGTGATGTGATCCAACTATTGGATCCTGAAGAACACTTCCTGATCCTGAATACCTACTCGCTCGGGTTTTCATCGGTTATTATCGAGAACCTGATCAAAAGCGCGTTCCCTAAAGTTGAGAATCTGGAGATAGGTGAGCTATACCTGCAAGCCACTGCTGGCCCTAAGCTGCCATTGGGCGTTTTTGGAAAATTTTTCAAAAATAAGGCCTGATAAGGTTGTGATTTTTATCTTTACACTGGTAAAAATCAAGCAATAATTAATATTTACATAATCAAGAGGACTTAAGTTCTTCCCCTACTACATGAAATTCAAAAGCGTTCTAATCCCCGGTCTTGCACTTACTATGTCGGCAATAATGTTTAGCAGTTGTGGCGACAATGGTAAAAAAGGCGGATCTTCAGCATCAGATACCTCGAAAAAAGCAGCGGCGGCCGGCGAAACACCTGATACCCTTAGTGAAGTAAAATCAAGCTATCCGCCGATTGACAAAGCTAAGTACGATTCGTTGATCAAATTCAACGCACATAACGATACAAGCGGTCGCTGGCCGGTAAAAGGCGCTCCTTACCCATTGGGTGGCGCGATATTGCCATTTAAACGTATTGTAGCTTACTATGGTAACCTGTACTCAAAAAAGATGGGTATCCTTGGTGAATTACCGCCTAAAGAAATGCTTGCCAAATTAAAGGGCGAAGTAAAAGCATGGGAAAAAGCAGATCCTAAAACGCCTGTACAACCGGCTTTGCACTATATTGCCGTAGTTGCACAAGGCGATGGTGGTAAAGACGGTAAATACCGTTACCGCATGCCGTTTAAGCAGATAGATAGCGTATTGGTACTGGCAAAAAAAGCACATGCTTTGGTTTTCCTTGATGTTCAGGTAGCTTTATCAAATATTAAAGCCGAGCTACCATTGCTTGAACCCTATTTGAAAATGCCACAGGTACACTTCGGTATGGATCCTGAGTTTTCAATGAAAGACGGCACCAAGCCGGGCAAAAAAATAGGTACTTACGATGCTGATGATATCAACTATGTATCGGGCTACCTTGCAAATCTTGTTAAAAAGAACGGCCTGCCGCCGAAAGTTTTGATCGTTCACCGTTTTACCCGTAAAATGGTAACAAACTACAAGAACATCAAACTACGCCCCGAAGTGCAAGTAGTGATGGATATGGATGGCTGGGGCGAACCGGACCTTAAAACCGGTACTTACCGCTACTTCATCAATCAGGAGCCGGTACAGTTCACGGGCTTTAAATTATTCTACAAAAACGATATCAAGAAAGCGCCGCACCACATGCTAACGCCGGAAGAGGTATTGTCGAGATATAGCCCTTATCCGCTATATATACAATATCAATAGTAAGTCAAAATTCAAAAGTAATAAGTCAAAAGCCTCGGTTAATTCAGCCGGGGCTTTTTAATTTTGAATTTTTACTTTTGAATTAATGACGAAATTTGGCATGATCGGTTGCGGGCGCATTGCGCAGCGTTTTGCGGAAGGGATAAAAGCTTTGCCTGATGCGGCGCTTGCTGCCGTGTATTCGCGCAGGGCAGAGAATGTGGCGGCTTTTGTGGCTGAGCATGGCGGTGCCCCTTTCGATAACGTGGAAGCTTTGCTGGCCAGCGATGTTGATGCCGTCTATATTGCTACCTTGCCAGATAGCCATGCGGCTTACTGTATTGCTGCTTTCCGCGCTGGTAAGCATGTGCTCTGTGAGAAGCCAGCCGCGGTTAACCTGAAACAACTGGATGAGGTGCTGGCTGTTGCCAAAGAAACCGGACTACTATTTATGGAAGGGATGAAACCACCGTTCTATCCGCTTTACCAAAAGCTAAAGAAACATCTTCTGACTGATCCCATCGGCAAGATCGGTTACGTGCGGGCAGGTTCATCTGTGGCTGATATTGATCCGAGACACCCAAACTTTAGTTACGACCTGATAGGCGGCAGCCTGATGCAGATAGGTATTTATGAAGCTTTCCTGGCGATAGACTGGGTGGGTAAAACCGAGGCCGTGCAAGCTATGGGGCGGTTCAATGGAACGCAGCTGGATATGTTCAGCGTTTTTCAAACCATGCACCAGGATGGCGGCTATGCACAATTATATGCAGGGTTTGATGCGCACGGCAAAGGCGATGCGCTTATCTGCGGTACGCTCGGCAACGTCACCATCCACAAAAACTGGTGGAACCCGGCAAAGTCAACTATCCATTATCTGGATGGGCGCGTAGTAGAACTCGACGAGCCTTTTACCGCAGGCGGATTGAATTATGAGATAGCACATTTTTGCGAACTTATCAAAACAGGCCAAAAGGAAAGCTCTATCATTAGCCATGAAATTTCAAGGCAGATGATAGCGATGATTGATGAGGCAAGGCGGCAGGTGGGATTGATCTACCCCGGCGAATAGAACTGTAGCTAAAACAACCTTTTTAAAGCTGCAGTGTTATAACAACATGACAACACCAGCAAACAACCACGATAAACCATCACCATCTGATACCCCAACTAAACGCCCTGCCGATGAAGGGCATGAGAGCGTTGTGCGTAAAGAGGATAAACAATACAATGCCGACGAACCTCAGCAAGAGAATGTAGCCAAAAAAACAGAACGCCAGGAGCAGCCCGTTGATCCGGTTAAAAAACCGCCGGCCAAGAACCAGCCTGATGCCTCTGATAACGATGAGCGAAGATTGGAATCTAAATAGGTAATCTATCCCTAACTCTCTCCGAACGAGAGTGAACAAAATGCGCGTCATTGCGAGGTACGAAGCAATCTCTTTAAGCAAATCCAGTATGCAGAGTGCTAACTTGTCCTAAGAGATTGCTTCGTACCTCGCAATGACGCGTGGTTGCATCTATACACCCTTCGCTATCCCTGCAGAATTAAATTGCAGATCATAAAGTTTACGATAATATCCACCTTCGATACGGAGCAACTGCTGGTGGGTGCCCATTTCTTTTATCTCGCCGTGGTCAAGCACGATGATCTTATCGGCGTTTTGGATGGTAGATAAGCGGTGGGCAATAACAATTGCGGTTCGGCCCTGCATCAGTTTGTTAATGGCGTTTTGGATCAGTATTTCGGTCTCCGTATCTACTGAAGATGTAGCCTCGTCTAAAACTAATATGGCAGGGTCATAAACCAATGCGCGGATGAACGAGATGAGCTGTGCTTGCCCGGCAGATAAGGTTGATCCGCGTTCCATCACGTTATAATCATAACCACCGGGTAGCCGCTCTATAAAATCATGCGCTCCCACATCTTTTGCTGCAGCAATGATCTGCTCGCGGGTGATGTCATCACGGTTAAGGCTGATGTTGTTGCCAATTGTATCGGTAAACAGGAATACATCCTGTATAACGGTCGCAATTTTAGAGCGGAGATAATCCACACTGTACTCGCGGATGTCGTGGCCATCCACCTTTACATCGCCTTTGCCAATGTCATAAAAGCGGTTGAGGATATTGATGGTTGATGATTTGCCCGCGCCGGTAGCGCCTACCAAAGCAAGTGTTTCGCCCGGCTTAACGTGGAAGCTTATGTCCTTCAATACCCAATTATCATCAATATAAGCAAACCAAACATTATTAAACTTTATATCTCCCTGTAGAACAGCCGGAGCAAGCTTGCCTTCATCCGGGGCAACATCATCGGTATCTAAAACTTTAAAGATACGGTCGGCACCCACCATGCCCATTTGCAGGGTATTAAACTTGTCAGCCAGCTGGCGTATAGGGCGGAAAAGCATGTTCAGCAACACGATAAAGCCAGTTATCACACCCGGCGTTATGCCATCCGGCGAAGCCGAAAGCGTATGCATTTGTTGGTCGTTCAAAATACGCTTGCAGCCATACCAAACCAAAAGGGCGATACACACGGCAAATAAGATTTCCACTACCGGGAAGAAGATCGAGTAATACCAGTTAGACCGGATGTTGGCATCACGGTACTTTTTGTTCACATCCACAAACTTGCGCATCTCCTGCTCCTCGCGGGCAAAGTATTGGATAATGCTGATGCCGCTGATATGCTCGGCCAAAAAAGTATTCAGCTGAGCCACCTGCGTACGCACTTCCTGGAAAGATGATTTAATAGCCTCTTTAAATACATAGGTTGATGCAAACAGGAAAGGCATTGGTATCAAAGTGATCAAAGCCAGTTTCCAATCCTGGTAAAGCATATAGCCGATAACTGCGATAACTAAGAGCAGATCGCCCATGATAGAGATCAATCCCTCGGAGAAAATATCTGCGATGGTCTCCAGGTCTGATACCGTACGGGTGATAAGCATACCGATGGGTGTACGGTCAAAATACCGCAAACGCAGGCTGGTGATATGATTAAAAACATCCTTACGCAGATCGCGGATAACAGATTGCCCCAGCGAGTTGGTTAAATAGGTTTGATAATACTGCGCAACCGTTTGTATCACCAACTGCAGCAGCATAAAGCCTACCATCATCACCAGTCCATTGTAATCGTTCCCAAGAATGTATTTATCAAGCGTGATCTGAATAAGGATAGGCTGCAGCAAAGCAACTGCCGCCAAAAATATGGTAAGGATTGTAGCCACCACAAAAACGCGGTTGTATGGTGCCACATAGTGCATAACGCGTTTAAGCAATTTCCAATCAAAGGCCTTACCGGTAACGGTTGCGCCGCCTCCGCCGGTTGGCGGAGAAACTTTTGATTTACTATCTTTTTCCTGTTTCGCCATTTTTATATTCTACTCCCCCTTCAGGGGGGGACTAATATTTTATCTCCGTTAAATACAAACCACAGGCGGGAACGCTGGTGCCTGCATTACTGCGGTTTTTGCTTTCTATAATATTGCGCACTTCTTCCGGTGATATGTCACCTCTGCCAACCATCATTAGCGTACCCACAATGGCGCGTACCATGTTGCGTAAAAAGCGGTCGGCAGATATTTTAAATACAATGCCGTTTGGGGTTTGTTCCCAGCGGGCATTTACAATTTTACAATTATTGGTGAACACCTGCGTATTGCTTTTGCTGAAACAGCTAAAATCTGAGTATTCCATGATAATTGCCGCCGCCCGGTTCATCAGATCCAGATCTGGCACATCGCGCAGCAACCATGACTTGTTATACAAGAACGGATCTTTCTGAAAGTGGATATGATACTCATAAGAGCGCTGTGTAGCACTGAAACGGGCGTGAAGGTCGCCGGTTACAGGGAAAATTCGACGAATTGCGATATCAAATGGCAATAAGGCGTTTAACCCCCTAACCCCCTGAAGGGGGAATTTCTCTAACCTCTCATCTTTTACTCCCCCTTCAGGGGGCTGGGGGGTTACATGCACAAAATACTGCGTGGCATGCACGCCGGTGTCCGTCCGTCCGCAGCCAACGGTTTCAATAGGTTGGCGCAAGAAGGTAGTAAGAGCTATGTTTAACAGCTCTTGCACGGTAACGGCATTGGGTTGTATTTGCCATCCGTGGTAGTTGGTGCCATCGTAACTTAATTCAATAAAATAGCGTTGGGTGTTTGCCACAGGGCAAAGTTAGCATTTACCATTTTAGATTTACGATTTACCATTCTATCTTTGAGCAGCTTTAAAATCATAAACATGTTACAACGTATCCAATCTATATACTTACTTTTCGCATCACTGGTATTATTCGGTTTGTTCATTTTTCCATTGGCCCATGGGCTTTTTGTTGATGGCAAACTGATAGATGTTACCGTAACCGGCGTAACCGAAAATGTGAACGGCGTGGATAAACCCGTACAGTCATTTGTTGCGCTTACCGTGCTTACTGCCATAGTAGGGTTGATCCCGATGGTAATCATCTTCCTGTTCAGGAACCGTAAGCAACAAATAGCCCTCATTTACAGCACTATTTTGGTGCTGATAGGTTACAGCTTCTGGATGGCGCAAACTGTTAAACATGTAGTTGGTCCTATTACACTTGAGTACAGGAATATGGGTATAGGCTTGTTTCTTACCTCGCTAAGCATTATCCTGCTGATATTTGCCGTTAAAGCCATCCAGCGCGATGAGAAACTGGTAAAATCTGCCGATAGGTTACGTTAATTAAACCTCGCCGTTTTCTCGATTGAACGGTAAGGCTTTGCCAAAAAGTCGCCTACCACTTGGTTAAACATATCCTTATAAAATATAGGAGTTGAATGACCTGAGTTCGGCAAGATCCATAAGTAAGCTTTGGGGATATTTTCGAAAATCTCCAGCGTATGGCGGGTGGTAATTACGTCATGATCGCCACCGATTACCAATACCGGGCATGTGATCTTTTTCAATGTCTCATTTTTAATATTGGGTTCATAAGAAAGCAGGTGCATCAACTTTAACTGGTTCTTGCTTTCGGTAGGTGGGTTTTTCATTTTCTTCAGCGAATCAGCTCCTTGAATGTTTTCTTGTAAAACCATTTTTTGTACATAAGGATCAACAGCCGTAGTGTCCGGACGAAGGTTGGCGCCGGTAACGGCCAGTTTCTTTACTTTATCAGGATGGCGCATCGCCAATAATAACCCTTCTATGCCACCATCGCTCCATCCAATTACATTAGCGTTTTTAATTTTCAGGTGATCTAACAAGGCATTCAGGTCGTCGGTGATCATCTCATAGCTTAGTGAATCAGCATGATCTATGGTCTTACCCTGGGCACGACTATCAGCCAATATCACCTGGTACTTTTTAGCAAAATACGGTATCTGAAACAAAAAATTATTGATAGAACCACCATTGCCGTGGATGATGAGCAGTGGTTCGCCTTTGCCGTAAACCTCGTAATACATTTTTATACCACGCAGCTCGGCATATTTGCCCACGGCTTTATTGCGGCCATACTGGGTAGTATCCATCATTTTGCGGAAGTCATGCGCTTCTTGCGCGTGAGACACCGATGCGGCAAATAACACGATCAGGGTGGCTAATAGATAAGCTGATCTTTTCATTGTGATGTGGGTGTTTGAGTGTTAGTACTAATGTAAGTCAAAATTTCGGTACTTTTGCCGGCTGATAAGGGTCGAAAAGTATTGGCCTTTTGGTGCTAAAATACATGTTCAATTCTATACAAGACTTTGCCGATGGGCAACTACTTCTGGTAAACAAACCCTACAAATGGACCAGCTTTGATGTTGTAGGCAAAATACGAAACTCGTTTAAGCCGCTTAAGCTAAAGGTTGGCCACGCCGGCACTTTAGACCCCTTGGCAACAGGCCTGCTCATCATCTGTACCGGTAAAATGACCAAGCAGATAGATACCTTCCAGGCCGAGGAGAAAGAATACACCGGTACCATGGTGCTTGGCTCAACCACCCCAACCTACGATCTGGAGAGCGAGCCCGAAAAAAAATTTGAAACTGATTATCTTACGCCTGAGCAGATCTACGCTGCCTGTGCGCAATTTATGGGCGAGATACAGCAATACCCGCCCGCCCATTCGGCTATTAAAGTAGATGGCGAGCGCCTTTACGAAAAAGCCCGCCGCGGCGAAGAAGTGGAATTGAAAGCCCGCACAGTTACGATAAACGAATTTGAGATAACCCGTATTGAGCTGCCTGAGGTTGATTTCAGGGTAGTATGCAGCAAAGGGACTTATATCCGCTCTCTGGTAAATGATTTTGGCAAGGCGTTAGATAACGGTGCCTATATGTCGCGTTTACGCAGAACCCGAAGCGGCAGTTTTAAGATAGAGGATGCGCACGAGGTAATGGAGCTGGTAGGGAAAATACGTGAGTTGAAAGAGCCGAAAGGGGAATAGCATTTATTCCGCGCGTCATTACGGGAAGCCTCACCTAAATCCTCTCCAAAGGAGAGGACTTTAAACAGGCCGATCAGAACCCTCTCCTTTGGAGAGGGCAGGGTGAGGCATTACGCATCAAACTGCGGCCCATCAATCACAAATAAGGCAAGCACATCTTCTTTGTCCTTCCCTAACTGTACAACCAGTTCGTCAAGAGATGAGAATTTAATATCCCCACGAACATAGTGCATAAACTCCATCCGTAGCTGTTGGTTGTAAATATCGCTGTTAAAGTCGAATATGTTTACTTCGATGTTACGAGTCATGCCGTTTACGGTTGGGCGGTGGCCAATGTAGGCCATGCCCTTATATTGTTGGCCGTTCAATTTGACACGTACGGCAAAAATGCCATCATTGGGGATGAGTTTATAGTTTTCCTCAATTACAAGATTAGCGGTAGGATACCCCAGTTGTCGCCCTAACTGGTCACCCTTTATTACTTTGCCGGTAATAAAGAAAGGGTACCCCAGGCACTCATTGGCGATATAAATTTCATTCTCCAACAAAGCGGTACGAATACGGGTTGAGCTGATAGCAACGTCATTGATATCCTGCTCAGGTATTTCCACCACATCAAATCCATACTGAGGCGATAAGCGTAACAGATCCTGCAAACCACCTTGGCGGTCTTTGCCAAAACGGTGGTCGTAACCGATAACAATAGTTTTGGTACCAATCTTATTTACCAGTACATCGCGGATGTATTCTTCGGCCGTTTGGTTTGAAAAATCGCGCGAGAATGGGGTGATGATCAAATGGTCTACACCTAATTGCTCCAGCAGTTCGGCCTTTTCATTTATCGTGTTAATCAGTTTAAGACTTTCATCCTCGGGATGTAATATCATCCGTGGATGGGGGAAGAACGTAAGGATAACCGTTTCGCCGCCGGTGCGTGCAGCAAGGTCTTTAATGTGTGCTATGATTTTGCGGTGGCCGATGTGCACCCCATCAAACGTACCAATGGTAACTACAGCGTTAGGCACGCGTGTAAAATCGTCAATATGATGGTAGATCTTCATAGCTGAGCGCAAAGGTATAACGACAAACCAAATTGCCGAAAGGTTTTTGGTTATTTTATAAAAGGAAGCCTCTTTCCAAGAAGAAGCCTTTCCCCAACCCCCTTTTACGAAGCCCCCTCTAAATGTCCCCCGAAAGGGGAGACTTGAAAATTTATACTCTTAAAGCCCCTCTCCGAAGGAGAGGGGCTTGGGGAGAGGCTTTCCGGTTTGGGGAGAGGCTTATTAATCATTACTTTTATATTACCATGGCCAAGCTGAACCTCGACAGACAGGAAAGTGATTTTTTGAATAATACCATTGCCCATTGGGAAAAAGAGAACCTGATAGATGCTGAACAGGCTGGGCGTTTACGGCAGTCGTATGAGGTTAAGGGATTCGATTGGATGCGGCTGGCCAAGTATAGTATCTGGGTAGCGCTGTTTTGCGGGGCTATTGCCATAGGTTCGTTTATTGTGGATGATGCGGTCATCAACTGGATCAAAAATCTTTATGATACGCCGGATATTGTGATCAGCCTACTATCAGCTGTTGCGGCGGTAGGCTTGTTTTACCTTGGCCGCAGGCGCGAGAAACAGCATCCCGAGCAGGTTTTTACAAACGAGGCTACCATTTTTCTGGGGGTGTTTTTTACGGCTTGTTGTATCGCTTATCTGGGTAACTTTTGACCATGGCTCGGGGCACTACTCGGTGTTATTTCTAATATCTGTTATTGTGTACGCGTTTCTCGCTTATCGCATGCAATCACGGTTGATATGGTTATTCGCGCTGGTATCATTAGGTAGCTGGTTTGGCACCGAAACGGGGTATCAAACCAACTGGGCTTTTTACTTTTTGGGCATGAATTATCCGTTACGCTTTGTAGCTTTTGGATTGATACTGGTTGGGGCAAGTCACGTGCTGAAAGATAAAAAATGGTTCATGTACTTTTGGGATATAACCTACGTGATAGGGATGCTGTATCTGTTCATGTCACTATGGTTACTCAGTATATTTGGTAACTACGGAAGTCTGGAAAGCTGGTGGCAGATCAAACAGATAAGCCTGTACTATTGGGGAATCATATCGGCTGTAGTGGCT
>JAESTD010000180.1 GCA_016763755.1 Mucilaginibacter sp. | reverse complement strand
GTGTAATGGCAGGGAGGGGTTTATTAAAGCTATTTTTGAAATATTACAGAAACCCCTCCCTACACCCTCCCAAGGGAGGGAATCGCACAACCCATCGCTTTTGACTTTTAACTTTCCACTTTTGACTTAATCAAAGCGGTATATTCCCATGCTTTTTCTTCGGGTTGTTCACTACCTTATTCTCCAGCATTTTAAAGGCCTGGATAAGTTTGCTACGGGTGTATGATGGTTCTATAACCTCGTCAATAAAGCCACGTTCAGCAGCACGGTAGGGGTTGGCAAAGATGTTGGCGTATTGCTCTTCTTTTTCGCGCCACTTGGCTTCAGGGTCTTCGGCGGCGGTAATTTCTCGTTTAAAGATGATCTCGGCAGCACCTTTGGCACCCATCACGGCTATCTCGGCAGTAGGCCAGGCATAGTTCATATCGGCACCGATGTGTTTGGAGTTCATTACATCATAAGCGCCGCCATAAGCCTTACGGGTGATAACGGTAATGCGCGGCACCGTAGCCTCGCAAAAGGCATACAGTAGTTTAGCACCGTTGGTGATGATGGCATTCCACTCCTGGTCGGTGCCCGGTAAAAATCCCGGAACGTCCTCAAATACCAGCAGCGGAATATTAAAACTATCGCAGAAGCGTACAAAGCGTGCGCCTTTGGTTGATGAATGGATATCCAGCACACCAGCCAAAAACATAGGCTGATTAGCCACAATACCAATGCTGCGACCAGCCAATCGGGCAAAGCCTACCACGATGTTTTCGGCAAAATCCTTATGTACTTCCAGGAATGATCCGCTATCAATTACTTGTTCAATCACCTCGCGGATATCGTAGGGTTGAGAAGCATTTTCGGGCAAGGCATCGTTGAGTAAAGGGCGGGTTTCATCCTTAGCCTCGTAAAATACAGATGGAGCACGGTCTTCGCAGTTTTGAGGCATATAGCTCAGCAACTGCTTGATATGTTGTATAGCGGCTATCTCATTGGCGCAGGCAAAATGTGTTACGCCGCTTTTGGTAGCATGCGTATGTGCGCCGCCCAGTTCTTCTGAGGTAACCTGCTCGTGCGTTACGGTTTTTACTACGTTAGGTCCGGTGACAAACATGTAAGAGGTATTCTCAACCATCAAAATGAAATCGGTAATGGCTGGGGAATAAACCGCCCCACCCGCGCAGGGGCCCATAATGGCCGAGATCTGTGGCACCACGCCACTGGCCATGGTGTTGCGGTAAAAAATATCGGCGTAGCCACCTAATGATACCACACCTTCCTGGATGCGCGCACCGCCCGAGTCGTTAAGGCCGATAACCGGCGCGCCGTTCTTCATGGCCAAGTCCATTATTTTGCAGATCTTTTCTGCGTGAGTTTCAGACAATGATCCTCCGAAAACAGTAAAATCCTGAGAGAAAACATAAACCAAACGGCCGTTGATGTTGCCGTAACCGGTTACCACACCATCGCCCGGATAATTTTCTTTTTCCATCCCAAAATCAGTAGAACGGTGCGATACAAACATGCCTATTTCCTGAAATGAACCTTCATCCAGCAGAAAATGAAGCCGCTCTCGGGCGGTTAACTTTCCTTTTTTGTGCTGCGCCGCAATGCGTGCTGCGCCGCCGCCTTCCAGTGCCTTTTCGCGTTTTTGTTGTAATGTATCCAGCTTTTTATTCACGATGTAGTAATTGGTAATTCGCTAAAATTAGGTAATAAAAATATAACAACGGCGTTGTTGCCTGTGTATGTTTTGCTTTGCCAAAATATAGTATATTTGTGTAGCATGAAAAGCAGGCTATTTAAACACACCATAGCGGGATTGTTCCTGGGCATCTTTGTAGCAAAGATGTTCATTTCTATTGCGCCTGTGTTTTTATGCCTTGATAATAAGCATGTAAGAGCAGTGATCATGCAATTAGAGCATGAGACCAAGAACGAGAAGGAAGACCCTGAGAAAGATGCTTTTAAAGAAAAGAAAGCCTTTGACGAAAATCTTGTTCACTTAACTGTTTATCGTCCTTATTTATTAGAGACCAACATCCTGCATAACCAGGAACGGTCGCTTTATCAGCAGGTATATCACCTGGTGGTGCCAACCCCGCCTCCCAACGCATAACGTTCATTGGCCGGATATCACAGTATCCGGTGACTTGTCGCACAAGCAAAATTTTGCCTGCGCGTAAGTTTCTTTTTCGCTGCATTTTCTGCAGCCGGTATTAATCATCACAGTTGAATTTTTTATTTGATCATTATGCAAACTAAGCAAGGTGGCACCCCCGTGGGCGATCTTAATTTAAAAAAATATTTTCTGGCCAAAAATCTTAAGAAGGATATCCCTTCAGGATTGGTGGTGTTCCTGGTGGCGCTGCCCTTGTGTTTGGGTATAGCACTGGCATCGGGCGCACCACTGTTCTCAGGTCTTTTAGCCGGTATTGTGGGCGGCATTGTAGTAGGTACTCTTAGCGGCTCGCAGCTGAGTGTGGCCGGGCCTGCCGCGGGTTTAACGGTTATTGTGTTAAACTCTATTACTAAACTCGGCTCGTTTGAGGCCTTTTTGCTATGCATAATGATAGCGGGCGCAATGCAGATCATCCTCGGGCTGGTAAAGGCAGGCACCATCGCCAATTACTTCCCATCATCAGTAATTGAGGGGATGCTCGCAGCAATTGGCATTATTCTGATTATGAAGCAGTTTCCGCACGCTGTGGGGTACGATAAAGATTTTGAAGGCGACGAGGATTTTAGTCAGATGGATACCGAGAACACTTTCTCGGGGATACTATACGCCTTAAGGAAAATAAACTATGGGGCAGTGATCATTGCCGCAGTATCGTTAGCGATCATGATCTACTGGCCTAAGATTAAAAAAGTTGCAGTTATTCCTGCGCCGCTGCTGGTTGTAGTTGTGGGTACTACGCTGGCGGCGGTTTTTGCAGGAACCGGTTTTGCACTGTTAGATAAACAGTACGTGCAGATACCTGTGGTGAATAGTACCGGTGAATTTTTCGGGCTGTTTAAGTCCCCAAATTTTGAAGGGATAAAGAACAAGGAAGTATGGATAGTGGCTGCCACCATCGCTATAGTAGCCAGCTTGGAAACCCTGCTTAGCCTGGAAGCAGTTGATAAGATAGACCCCATTAAACGGATCTCGCCCACAAACCGCGAACTGATTGCCCAGGGTGCCGGTAACTTAGTGAGCGGTTTTTTGGGCGGTTTACCCATGACGGCCGTTATCGTACGTTCATCGGCCAATGTTGGCGCAGGTGCGCGTACTAAAATGAGCGCTATATTCCACGGCTTTTTGTTGCTGATATGTTTATTAGCGATACCAACCCTACTAAACAAGATCCCACTATCATGCCTTGCGGCGATATTGCTTACCGTTGGTTATAAACTGGCCCGCATCAGTTTGTTTAAACATGTGTGGCATAAAGGGTTGGATCAGTTTATCCCTTTTGTGGTTACCATATTGGCCGTAGTTCTTACTGATCTGCTCATGGGAGTTGGTATTGGTATGTTGGTAGGGATCTTCTACATCCTGCGCACCAATATGCGAAACCCATATTTCTATCATATCAGCAGTAGGGGCGGTAAGGACACCATCACCATAAAGCTTGCCGAAGAGGTGTCATTTCTGAACAAAGCTGCCATACAGGTAACGCTTACCGGTTTGCCAAAAGGCAGCGATGTCGTGATAGATGGCTCCAACTCGCGCTATATTGATCCTGATGTGCTGGAGATCATCAACAACTATCGCCATAATGCTTATACCAAAGGCATTGTGGTGCAGCTTAAGGATATTAAAGATCGCTACGATGTGCCGCCATTAAAAGAAATGGTTTATAAACCCGAAACTACGGCGCAACCAATAGAAACATTAAAGCAAACAATAAACTAAACATAGCCCTGCACCTACCTCTAAAGCCCCGGTTAAAGGCCGGGGTTTTTATTAAATTTCAACAAACACCTTGATTGTATAGCTGTTACACAGCAAACAATAATATATGCTAAGGCAACCGAAAGATAAACGTACGTTAAAACAAAACCTGATGCTATCATCGTCCACCGCGTTTGTAGCGGGCATTGTTGATGTTTGCGGATTGCTGGCTTTCCTGGCTTTTACATCAAACATTACCGGGCACGTTGCTAACCTGGCTAAAAATATTGTTAGTCAGAACTATGAGTCAATTATTGTTTTTGGCATATGGCTGATGATGTTTTTGGCAGGTGCGTTTGTATCAAACTTTATTGTAAAATCATTGCAGCATATCAGCTATTACAGGGCACATTCGGTGCCTATTATCCTGGAGATACTTATACTACTATTCGTGGCCTTTTATGGCAACCACTTTTATGACGAAACCATGCGCGAGCGTCAGATCGTTATCGGCGCTATGTTATTTGCAATGGGTTTGCAGAATAGTTTGGTATCAAATATATCAGGCGGACTGATCAAAACCACCCACTTAACCGGTTTATTTACAGACCTGGGCAGCGAACTGGCCGACTGGATGCACCCACGTACAGCTCCAAGCCAGGAAGTGCGTAACAAAATTTATGTAAGACTAACCATCTTAACTTTTTTTATTTTTGGCGGGTTTATAGGTGGTTACTTTTTCGGCTTGTACGAG